>JBGPAN010000110.1:0-10115 GCA_041480785.1 Bacteroidota bacterium
CCCACGCTGCGGGTATTGTCATCGCCCCGGGCGAAATCAGTGACTACGTTCCCATGTACAAGACTCCGCAAACGGAGTTGATGACGCAGTACAACATGAAGGATCTTGAGGAGGCTGGACTCCTCAAGATGGACTTCCTCGGTCTTCGCACACTCACAGTCATTGATAACGCTTTGAAACAGATCAAGGAGAACCATGGTGTCGAGGTGGATCTTGATCACGTTCCAGTCGATGATCAGAAAACGCTCGACCTGTTCTGCAACGGACAAACGGTTGCTGTGTTTCAATTCGAAAGTTCCGGGATGACCGACTATCTCCGGAAACTGAAACCGACATCGATTCATGACCTCGTTGCCATGAATGCTCTGTACCGGCCGGGTCCAATGGAAAACATTCCCGACTTCATCGAGAGGAAACACGGCAAGAAGAAGATCGAGTACATCCATCCGAAACTCGAACAGGTATTGAAGGAGACGTACGGCGTTATCGTCTACCAGGAACAGGTGATGAAGATCGCCAGCGAGATCGGCGGACTCAGTCTTGCCCAAGCTGACTTGTTGCGTCGCGCAATGGGGAAAAAAGACAAAGAACTGATGGCGAAACAGAAGAAGGAGTTCGTTGATGGCAGCGTCAAGAACGGGATAGACAGGAAAATCGCCGGCGACATCTTCGATTTGATCGAGAAGTTTGCCTCGTACGGATTCAACAAATCGCACAGTGTCGCGTATTCAGTTCTCGCCTATCAGACGGCATATCTCAAAGCACATTATCCCGCCGAATACATGGCGGCAACGATGTCCAGCGAAATGGCAGACACGGGCAAGATCGTCATCCTGACTGATGACTGCCGAAAGCTCGGTATCCATGTCCTTCCGCCTGATGTAAATGAGGGCGAAGTCACTTTCGTGGTCAAGTCCAGGGGAATTCGTTTCGGACTGAGCGCGATCAAGAATGTCGGAATCAGCGCGGTGGAGTCAATCGTCAAAGCCCGGACAGAGAAGGGACCGTTCACTGACGTCTTCGATTTCTGCACTCGTGTTGACTTGCATCTCGTGAATAAGAAAACGATCGAGAGCCTCATTCAGGCAGGTGCGTTTGATTCACTACATGAAAATCGTGCTCAAGTATTTGAGTCCGTCGAGAAAGCCGCTTCATATGGGCAAACGACGCAGGAACATTCCGGAAAAGGCCAATCAAGCCTTTTTGAATCGAGTGTTGCCAAGGTTGAAATGAGGCCCTCTCTGCCTCCGGTCGAGCCATGGAAAGAGACGGAGATTCTGGCCAGAGAAAAAGCAGTTCTCGGTTTCTACCTGTCAGGGCATCCGCTGGACAAGTATCGGGAGGAGATTGAGGCTTTCGCAAATGTCCAGTTGGGCAACGCCCCCGCAGCCCGGACGAATACGACAGTTCGTGCCTGCGGAATTGTGGCCGGTGTGAAACGGAAGATCGACAAGAAGGGAAACACGATGGCGTTCGTGACGCTTGAAGACTTCACAGGAAAGGCTGACTGTATCGTGTTCTCGGATGCGTATCAGAAGCACAACAAAATCCTTGTTGCAGATTCGATGGTGATGGTGATTGGAAAAGGAGAGAGCACGGGAGATCTCCTGAAAATCCTTGTGAACGATGTCATCCCTATGGAAAACGTCCGAGAACGGTATACCAAGAGTATAGCACTCTCTGTAGATTTGGATGTGGTAAGCGAGGATACTGTGCAACGCCTGCGGGTGATCATGGAGCAGCATCGCGGCAAGTGCCCCTGCTATCTCAATGTCAAAGGTGGCGGATTAACGAAGAATTCCCTATATTTAGTTAGAAATGTCAGTGTTGAACCAACGAGTCAGTTCTTCGGCCTGGTGAAGCAGCTTCTCGGGCCATCGTCCATACGTTTGCAGGGATAATCTAGAGGAAAGGATCTCATGAAGCCAATTGAAGTAACAGATGCGAATTTCAAAAGTGAAGTTTTGGAGTCTCCCACCCCCGTCCTCCTCGATTTTTGGGCTGAGTGGTGCGGACCCTGCAAGATGATTGCGCCCGTTGTGGAGCAACTCGCCAACGAGTATTCTGGAAAGCTCAAGGTAGGTAAGGTGGACGTTGACACGAATCAACAGACCGCAATGCAGTTCGGCATCCGGAGCATTCCGACGCTTCTGATCTTCAAGAACGGTAAAGTTGTCGACCAGATTGTTGGGGCAGTACCCAAGCCTGCACTCGCTGACAAGATTTCAAAGCATCTCAACTGACGAACTTCACTCGAAATGCGAGAAGGATGCGGAATCGCGGCTTCTCGCATTTTTGTTTTCTCATGGATTGGACGGAATGAAGGATACAACGGTGAGCTCTTTCAAGAAACGAACGCATACCTGTGGAGAACTTCGCAAAAACCATGTTGGTGCTACTGTCACATTGACGGGTTGGGTTGATGTCCGTCGTGATCTCGGCGGTGTTGTCTTCATCGATCTTCGTGATAGATACGGCAAGACGCAAGTTGTGTTCGCTCCACAACACAACCAGCAGGCGTATGAGACAGCCCAAAGTCTCCGCTCCGAATACGTTATCTCCGTGACGGGCACCGTGGAAATCCGCCCGGAGGGAACTGCGAATCCAGAACTTGCGACCGGCGATATCGACGTCGCGGGGGCAGAACTGACGATCTTGAACAAAGCCGAAACTCCTCCGTTTCCCATCGAGGACAATATCGGCGTCAACGAAGACGTTCGTCTGAAATACCGGTACCTCGATCTTCGCCGGCCTTCGATGCAGAAGAGTCTGTTGATTCGACATCGTGTTTATCAAATCGTACGCAAGTATTACGACGGTCTTGGATTCATCGAAATAGAAACTCCCATCTTGATGAAGAGTACTCCCGAAGGCGCCCGGGATTATCTGGTCCCGAGCAGGATTCACCGCGGGGAATTCTACGCGCTTCCGCAGTCACCGCAAACCTACAAGCAGATCCTCATGGTGGCGGGATTTGACAAGTACTTCCAGATCGTGAAGTGCTTCCGCGACGAAGACCTGCGTGCGGACCGTCAGCCTGAGTTTACGCAGATCGATGTGGAGATTTCGTTCGCTGATGAAAATGATGTTCTGAAGACTGTTGAAGGGCTCATCGGACAGGTTTGGAAGGAAGTTCTCGACGTTCAATTGCCGGCCACCTTCACGCGCCTGACCTACAAAGACGCGATGGAGCGCTATGGCAGCGACAAACCCGACACTCGATTCGGGCTGGAGATTGCAGACTGTTCAAGTGTTCTCGCGAACAGCAGTTTTCGGGTGTTCAGTGAAACTGTCAAAAAGGGGGGAGTCGTAGCTGGCTTCGCCATTCCTGGCCTGGCAAACTACACTCGCAACCAATTGGATGGGGTCACAGACTTTGCCAAATCGATTGGAGCGGGTGGATTGGTGTATCTGAAATGTCAGCCCGACAAAGTCGAATCTTCGGTTGATAAATTCGTCACCCCGGAGGAAGTCAACGCGATGGCAGATGCCATCGGAGCCAAGACGGGGGATCTAGGCCTCTTCATCTCAGGACCATGGCAGAAGGCGTACTCGATCCTTGGATCACTACGACTTGAAATGGCAAATCGCCTGAATCTCATACCAGATGGCAAGTGGAATTTCCTCTGGGTGATGGATTTCCCATTGCTTGAATTTGATCACGAAGAGAAGCGCTATGTGGCCGTGCATCATCCCTTCACGTCACCAAAGCCAGAGGATGTCCACCTGTTGGATATCGATCCGGGGAAGGCACGAGCACGTGCATATGATCTTGTGCTGAACGGGACTGAACTTGCTGGCGGAAGCATCAGGATCCATGACTCTGAACTACAAAGCAAGATGTTTAGCCTCATGGGAATCGGCGCCGAAGAGGCCCGGCTGAAGTTCGGTTTCATGCTTGACGCATTCAAGTTCGGAGCGCCACCACATGGCGGTATTGCGTACGGCTTCGACCGACTCATAATGCTGATGACTGGCCAGAAGTCAATACGGGACGTCATTGCATTTCCAAAAACCGCGAGTGCTGTCTCTTTGATGGATGATTCTCCGTCGGCGGTAGACAAGAAACAGCTTGATGAACTGCACATTCGGGTGGTTTGAGTACCATTGTCGTTCGGGTTTTTACTCACTCGCAATAGGGAATAGTGAAACTACGTATTCGAATAGCCTCAGGACAAGGTTTTTGGGGGGATCTTCTTACCGCACCCGTCGACCAGGTCAGGAAGGGTCCGATCGACTACCTGGTCATGGATTACCTCGCGGAAGTCACGATGTCCATTCTTCAGAAGCAGAAACGGAAGGATCATCGCCTAGGATATGCGAAGGATCTGATCCCCTTGCTCGAAGAGATTCTTCTCGATTGCGTGCAACGCGACATCAAGGTCATAACAAATGGCGGGGGTGTCAATCCAGAAGGTTGTAGCGAGACGATTCTGGCTCTCGCTCACAACTTGGGCATCAAAGATTTGAAGGTCGGAGTTGTAAGCGGCGACGACATCCTGGATCGGGTTGATGAGTTCCACCGACATGGTATTGAACTCAAGAACATGGAAACTTCAGAGCCCCTCGCTGCCATTCGACAAAAACTGGAGAGTGCGAACGTTTACTTTGGGGCATCCCCGATTGCAGAGGCACTCCGGATGGGGGCACAGATTGTGGTCACAGGCCGCACAACTGATACCGGCCTCACGCTTGCTCCGATGATGTTCGAATTTGGATGGAGTGAACAAGACTGGGACAAACTCGCTGCCGGTACCATCGCAGGCCACATTCTGGAGTGTGGCGGCCAGGCGTCGGGAGGGAATTTCTCTGGAGACTGGCAGTCTGTGCCAGATCTTGCGCACATCGGTTTTCCTATCGCAGAAGTCTATCCTTCGGGTGAGGTTACTATCACAAAGCACGATGGCACAGGAGGAATGGTGTCCGTGCAAACGATCAAGGAGCAGCTCGTCTATGAAATAGGCGATCCAAGAACGTACATCACGCCGGACTGCGTCGCAGATTTCACGAGCATAAAGCTTGAGCAGGCAGGGAAGGACCGGGTCAAGGTTTCAGGCATCAAGGGAGCCCCGGCAACGGATTCGTACAAAGTCTCCATGGCCTATCTCGATGGGTATTCTGCTTTCGGGACATTGACGTACTCCTGGCCTGATGCACTCGAGAAGGCCAAACGTGGGGACGAGATACTTCGAACACGCTTGTCAGATTTGGGTCTGCAGTTTGAAGAAATCCGAACTGAGTACCTTGGATATAATTCGTGCCACGGGCCGCTAGCGAAAAGCACCGAAGAGAGTAATGAAGTCGTCTTGCGAGTCGGTGTTCGTGGTGCAGATTTCGATTCTGTCGACCGATTCGGTAAGGAATTGGCACCTCTTATCCTCACGGGCCCACCCACCGTCACAGGGTTTGCGGGGGGACGACCGAAGCCGAAGGAAGTCATTAGCTATTGGCCTGCACTGATTCCGAAGGCAGCCGTCTCGCCCAAGGTCAGCATCAATCAAGGGTGATGCATGAAAGCTCAGTTACGTCAGATGTGTCACGCGCGCTCTGGCGACAAGGGTGACACAGCAAATATCGGACTCATTGCCTTGAAGGAAGAGTTCTACCCGATCATTGAAAAAGAAGTCACGGCCGCCCGAGTCAAGAAGCATTTTGACAAAATCGTGCTTGGTTCGGTTGAGCGCTTTGAGATGCCGAACCTTTGCGCTTTGAATTTCCTTCTTCACCAGGCATTGGGTGGCGGAGGGACAAAATCGTTGAAGAATGATGCGCAGGGAAAAACCCTGAGTGCTGCGTTGCTCAGGATGGAAATAGACATTGATGACAATATCACATTGTAATTATGTTTGAAGACTCAAAAGAAAAACTGGCTGAACAGAAGAAGCGACTTGTATCGCTGAGGGGGTATCTTTGAACTCGACAAAAAACAGTCGGAGCTCGAAGGCCTTCAAGCGAAGACTCACGAGCAAATCTTCTGGAACGACAATATTTCTGCTCAGAAGGTTCTGCAGGAGATCAACACGCGCAAAGACTGGGTAGAATCCTGGAACAAGTTGAATACGCTTGCAGAGGATACGGGAACACTCATCGACCTTGCGGAAGAATCGAATGAGGAGGGTTTCGCCCGGGAAATCACCAATGATCTGAAGAAGCTCGATCAGGAGCTCGAACGCCTTGAACTGAAGAATATGTTGGGCGGAGTGGACGATGCGAAGAACGCGATGCTCGTCATCCATTCCGGGGCTGGCGGCACGGAATCTCAGGATTGGGCGGAAATGTTGTTCCGGATGTACACCCGCTGGTGTGAGCGCAATGGCTTCAAAGTCAGCCTTGCCGATATGCTCGAAGGGGAAGGAGCCGGCATCAAGAGCGCCACAGTAGAAGTCATTGGACAATTCGCTTACGGCTACCTGAAAGCCGAAATTGGTGTCCATCGTCTTGTTCGGATCTCCCCATTTGATGCCAACGCTCGCCGCCACACTTCCTTCGCGTCCGTATTTGTTTATCCTGAAATAGAAGATGACGTCGAAATTGAAATCAATCCTGCAGATCTGAAAGTTGATACATTCCGCTCGGGCGGCAAGGGTGGGCAGAACGTGAACAAAGTGGAAACAGCTGTCCGCATCACTCACGTCCCCACAGGAATTGTGGTGGCATGCCAACAAGAACGGTCACAATTTCAGAACCGCGAGCGAGCGATGAAAATGCTCAAATCGCGCCTCTATCAGGTGAGACGTGAAGAGGAGGAAGCACGACTGAGTGTCATCGAGAGCTCAAAGAAAAAGATTGAGTGGGGAAGCCAAATTCGCTCTTACGTATTTCAGCCGTACACCCTCGTGAAGGACCACCGAACGAACATCGAGACAAGCGACGTGCACGGAGTAATGGATGGCGAAATCGATGACTTCATCCGGAGTTATCTCCTTGAATATGGAGCCAAGAAATAAGGAAGGATCCTTCTGAGGAAAGTCCCGGAGACGATGCCAGTATCGCTTTTCATAGCGCTTCGCTACCTACGATCACGCCGGCATAGCGGATTCATATCGTTTATTACCCTTATTGCGGTGGTTGGAGTGACGCTTGGCGTCGCAGCGTTGATCATTACACTTTCTGTACTTGGCGGTTTTGAGCGGACGATCAAAGAGAACGTCATCAGTTTCACTGCCCATCTTCAGCTTGTCGGTTTCCAGAATCAACTCCTTCCGAATGCTCATCAGGCAATGGAAGTTGTTCTCTCCGAATTTCCTGAGGTCAAGAACATTGCTCCGTACATTTCTCGGGAGGGCATGATCCGGTCTTCGGCAACCACCGATGGAGTTCTTATCAAAGGCGTGGACCCGAGAAACGATATTTCAGCGGCAAAAACCCGTCTCGTGGAAGGTGCATACAATCTCGAGCAGAAAGATCGTGGCACGGAAGGGATTATCCTGGGCAGGAGGTTGGCACAGAAGCTCGAGGTAAACGTCGGTGACAGGGTGATGTTGATGTCTCTGGGGGGCTCTTCCGTTACGCTCTCACAGACCAGGGTCATGCAATTTGAGATTCGGGGCCTGTACGAGACAGGGATGGCGGAGTATGACGAGACATATGCATATGTCAACCTGACGAATGCCCAGCGACTCTTCGCCGTCGGGCCTATGGTTTCAGGCTTTGATATCCTCTTGCACGATATGGACAGCCTCGATAACACAGCCCGCCGACTGCCGGAACGCCTGGGGTATCCGTATTACGGACGCACCACGTATCAAATGAATCGCAACCTTTTCACCTGGATCGAACTGCAGAAGAAACCGATTCCCATAATCATCGGGCTTATCATTATCGTTGCCACCGTGAACATCATAGGCACCCTGCTGATGATGGTTATGGAGAAGGGAAAGGAAATCGGCATCCTCCGGGCTCTTGGAATCGATAGTAGGAAGCTCATGAGCATTTTCCTGGCACAAGGCATGTTCATAGGAATCGTCGGAGTTATACTGGGGAACGTCATTGCGTTCGTTTTGTGCTGGCTCGAGCTTAAGTACAGAATTATTTCTTTGCCGTCTGGCATCTATTTCATGACCCATGTGCCGATTGATCTAAGCGGACTTAATTTTCTCATTGTCAGCCTGTTAGCACTCGTTATGTGCTTTCTTTCTTCAATTATTCCTTCGCGCATCGCCGCTAAGCGCGATCCAATTCGAATGATCAAGTTTGGTTCATGACCTTCGAACGTTCCATAGCGCTCCGGTACCTGGTCTCCAAACGGCAAGTTGGCCTCGTGACGTTGATTTCCTTCATTTCCGTCATTGGAGTAACCATCGGCGTTGCAGCCCTAGTAATTGTGCTTTCGGTGTTCAATGGCTTCAGTGGACTGGTGACATCGATCCTGGTCAATTTCGATCCACACGTGAGAGTTGAGCTTCCCCGACAATCCGACTCTGGCACCTATGACGCTCTGTTGCGTTTCGCAAAAGAGCAACGTGAACTTCAAGGTATTTCGCGATATGCCCTTGGTAAAGCAATAGTTGTATCCAGGAACCTGAACCGAGTCATTAACGTCAAAGGTGTTGAAGCGGACAAGGTGGACGAGGTCTCGGGTCTTCGCGAAAAGATCGTTCTCGGTAACCTCGGACTTGGCGGAAAGAAGAAGAGCGAGATTGTCCTGGGGTTGGCGCTTGCAGATCGGCTTGGGGTTGTCGTAGGAGATACTGTTTCCATTGTGAGTCTGGCCGGATCAGAAATGGCACTATTGCAGCTGGGACAACCCCTCATCCGGCAATTCCACGTTGCCGGTATCTTTGAATCGAACAACAAAGACTATGATTCATTTTTTGCTTTCGTGGGTCTCGATGCGGCTCAATCCCTCTTCAATATGGAGAGCCGCATCAGCGGTGTGGAAATGCGATTGCGGTCGATCAATCAATCTGATGAATTCAAAGGACGGATCGAGAAGAATTTTGGACGGCAGTACAGGGTCATGACTTGGTATGATCTGCACCGGGACCTCTATTCTGTAATGAGATTGGAGCGGTGGATGGCATATATCATCCTTTGCCTGATCATCGGTGTGGCATCTTTCAATTTACTGGGATCCCTGACCATGTCCGTGATCGAAAAAACGCGTGATATCGGAATTCTGAAATCCATGGGGGCGACAAACGAGAGCATCGTCAAGATCTTCATGTTCGAAGGGGTCCTCGTAGGAGTCCTCGGCAGCGTGCTTGGACTAACCCTGGGGCTCATTCTCGTGTGGCTGCAAAGCCAGTATCACCTCTTCCCGTTGGATCCGACAGTGTATATCATTCCTGCGATCCCTGTCGAAGTTCACATGCTCGATCTCATTGTCGTTGCAAGCACCGCTCTTGCACTCTGCTCGCTCGCAGCACTTTATCCTGCGAAGCGGGCATCAAACTTTGTTCCCGTGGAGGCGATCAGGTGGGAATAGTCGAGAAGCGAGTTCTAGTCCGTGCAGAGGCACTTCACAAGGAATACCCAATGGGGAAGGACCAACATCTCCATGTTCTGAAGGGCCTAGACATCGAAGTCAGGGAAGCTGAGATCGCTGTGATCATTGGCCCATCCGGCTCAGGGAAGAGCACACTTCTCCATCTCCTCGGCGGATTGGATCGGCCCTCCTCTGGAAAAGTAATTGTCGACGACCACGATCTTGGCGTGTTGTCGGAAAACGAGCTCGCGGCATTTCGAAACAAGACGTTGGGTTTCATTTTCCAATTCCATCACTTGCTGCCGGAGTTCACGGCGCTTGAGAATGTTGCGATGCCCGCGTTGATTCGCGGTGAGAATCTCGAGGAGGCCCAGGGAAGAGCTGTGGCTCTTCTCGAAGAAGTCGGCTTATCAGAACGTGTCGGACACAAGCCGAGCGAATTGTCCGGTGGCGAGCAGCAGCGCGTCGCCGTCGCACGTGCGCTCATGAATAACCCGGCCCTCGTTCTCGCAGATGAACCGTCGGGAAATCTGGACGAGGAAAACAGCCAGAAACTCCACCAATTGTTGGCAGATTTGGCCCAAAAACGGGGCTTGTCTTTTCTCATCGCAACCCACAATCTCGACCTTACGAAGCGGGCGCACCGCGTTCTGCAACTAGTTGATGGCAGACTGGTTACAGGAATGCG
>JBGPAN010000111.1:0-10091 GCA_041480785.1 Bacteroidota bacterium
CAGAATCCCGTCAACAGGCTTGAGGAGGTAGTCGTACAGTTGCGTGGAGAGCGTGGCAAAGCGGGTCATGGTCGACACGCTCGTCTCACCCGCCGTTCCCGTGTATACACTTGGATCATGCAGAAGCCGCAGGTATTCAGCGACCAGAGAGAGCAACTTCTCCCGGGGGACGATTGTGCTTTTTACCTCAAATTTATTTTTCGTCAAGGCAAAGACATGGAGCTGGTCATTGGCGGGAAGAAATCTGACGACGAGAGTTCCCTTAGGAATGCTTGCCTGGATGTCTTTGATTTTCATGGAGCCTGTGTGCAGGAGCGGCTCGTAGTTCGGATACTGGCCGATGATACGTTCGGAGAGTGTGACAAACTCCCTCTGGAGATTGGAGATCTGATTGTGCAGCGCGTTCACATGCCGATCATCGTTGAATCCGCGACGGACCGACAAGATGCTTGATTGCTCTATCTGAAGCATGCGAAGCTCCCGCACTTTCGATCGGGCCTTCAAGAGATCCTGTTTCAGACTCGGATGCCGGATAGCGATCGAAACATCTTGGAGCATCTTCGCCTGGGAGCGTTGTGATCCAAGTTCGAGAACCGAAAGCGCTTCATCCTTTCCCTGCATCTGGATCAAGAGGCCTGCAAGTTGTGCATACCACCCAGAACGTGCTTTGTCGAGATCAAGGGTTTCTTGGTACTGGTGATGGTACTTCGGAACCATGAACTCGCCGAAGGTCGTTTCTTCTACTTCGATCGCCTGGCGATATTCGTCGCGGGCTTTTGTAAGATTACCGATAGATTCGTACAACCGTCCGACCTGCGCGTGAGCGTATGCTTCGCCGGATCGGTGGCCCCCCGCCTGAAACTTTTGCGCAACGAGCTGATACTCCTGAGCCAATCGATCAACATCTTGGAATCTCTGGTTTGCAGGGAGCGATTGCTCATCGCACCGGACTCCAAAGAGGCCAAGGTATCCTTCGGCAATGCCATCACCCAGTGAACGCGCAAGACCTTCCGCTTCTGAGAAATACTTCTTTGCGTCGGCAAAACGCCCGTTGTCAAAGTACACTGTCCCGATGTTGAAAAGGAGCTGGATTTCCTCGTCGCGCCCGGTTCTCTTGCTTCTCAGATTATTCGCTGCATCACGAAACGCCTGCAACGCCTCGTTGTTTTTTCCCTGAGCCTTCAACACAATCCCTGTCTGCATCCAAAGACGAGCATCAAGTACCGGCTCTTTGCTCTTCTGTATCATCGAGCGCGCCTGGTTTAACGAATTTTCTGCAGCATCCAGTTTTTTCTGTCGATACAATACCTCCCCTAATCCCCCGAGGGCTTCCGCTGCCCGAACTCCTCCCTGAATCTGATAATAGGAGTACGCCGACTGGTAGTACGCAAACGCATCATCGAGGTGCTCGGTGTATGTCGACACTTCCCCCATCTTCATTTCAAGAGATGCTTTCGTATCCAGGTCATTGAACGCTGAGCTCAGCCTGTGTGCTTCCCGGTATGAAACGAGAGCGGCTTGATACGCGCCAAGAGAAGCATAGGAATCACCGATCAGTTCCCTGAGTTTCATCTCTGTTCGAAAATCCTTGAGGGATTCGGTGAGTTCGAGCGCCGATTCAAACTTTCCCAGTGCTGTGTAGAATCGCCCTTCGGCAAGATAGATCTGCCCGAGATAACGGTTTGCTTCCACGACCGTGTAGGTCTGTCCTGATCCCTCGAAAACGGGAAGAGACCGGACAAAGAGCGATTCAGCCTGCAGATATGCTCTGTCTTCGAAATAGGATACTGCTTTTTCGAAAACTCCCGTTGCATCCGTAAGCGGTTGATCGTTGCGCTCGCACTGTGCGAGCAAGAGCAGGAGAGCACAAGAGAGGATTGGTATTCGTGATCTCATGGGGGCGATTCGTCTGTTCAACAGTGTGCTGGAAGCGCAGCGAGGGCTCGGACTGATCTTCCGGCTACCCGGCTCACGGTCTCCGTTGTTCATGTTCTATCGGAATGAAATCCCAACTCCTGCCGCAATCACCGGTTGCGTCGCAAAAGAATAGTCTGCATGAACATTGATGATGGCCAGAAGCAAACGGACACCAGCGTGCAAACGCGAAGTGTTTTTTCCTTCGACTGAAAATCCTGGGATGTTGATCGAAGAAGCGAGTGTCGGATCGAGATACGTGTACGGCTCGACATCCCATTTCGACTTTTCTATCTGATATCCGCCGTAGAGAGTAAAGATTACCAGGCTTTTGCTCACTTCAATGCCATAGGCCGTTCCGCTTGCCCCGATGATCTTGTTGTCATTCATATCCGAAATCGTCAGCTTCTGCATCATGAAGTGAATCGAAACGTCAATGGGCAACAGCGGGATGTATTGATCAATGCTGTGGCGAATTCCGAAACCGATGAAATTCACCTTTCCGGCGTTATCAGGGAGGGTGATGTTCGGAACAAACCTTCCGATGACTTCCAGGCCGAATGGTAAACCAACTGCTGCCTGGGGCATCAGAAGGGAAGCAAACTTTATGTTGAATCCGTTTGGGGAGGTGAAAATCGTTTGCCCCCGAAGAGGAACAAAAGGAGACGTCGACTTGACGGTCACCGCTTTGCCGTTCGGATCTCCGAGAGCCGTGGGTACTCCGGGAATCACTTTGTCATAGTCCACACCGGCATTGAGTGTAACACCACCGTATTTGATCTGATCTGGCAGTACAAGGTCAAAAACCCTGTCTTCGTCTTTCACCATCACAGCCCCAACCTTCACTCCTACATCAAATCCGAGGATGTCATGAAGATCGGCAGAGTGGTAGAGACCGCTATTGAGGTCCGCACCCCAAGCGGCGAGAACAGGCGATAGGTAATTGACTGCGTTTTGACTGGCCACTTTCGACAGCTGTTTTCCCAGGTCGTCTTGTGCAGTAGACGTGAGTGAGAAAAACGCCAGAAATCCCACAAGCAATATGAGGCTTCTTTTCCTAATAGATTTCCCTCCGAAATTTGATCACCATATAAGTTTTGCTTCAAATATCGAAAAAAGCTCAATGAGAACCAAACCGTTCTGTTATGGAGTCGGGTTCTTGACGAATTTGACGATATCATCTGCAATATCCGATAGAATTCCGTCCACACCCATTTCGATCATCTTACCGACGACTGCAGTGCTATTGAGGGTGTAGACATATACTGCGACCCCTGATTGTTGGGCGTCGTGAAGCATTCGTTGAGTAAGCTCATGCTTCGCACAGACGAAAACCTCCGCCCCGACCCTCCGGGCAAGCTTGGACGGCATGCGGCCATAGTCTCTGTAGATATTGTAGAGAACGCCGGTTGTCGCCCCATGATCAAGACGTTTGATCGTGCCGACCATTCGATGATTGAAAGAAGAGAAGAGGACGTGCTCGTGACATCCAAGACTCTTGACGGTGTCTAACACCCTTTGCTCTAGTAACTCGACCTTTTCCGGGAAGAAGAAATCGGATTTGAGTTCGATATTCACCCAGCGTCTTTTGTTTACGAGAACCAGGACTTCCTCAAGTGTCGGTATCCGTTCCTCTGAAAACGTTGGATCGAACCACGAACCAGCATCAAATTCCTTGATCTCAGCTGTGGTGTAATGTCGTGCTGCCCCGTTGCCTGTGGAAGTCCGTTGTAAGGTCCGGTCGTGCAACACGATCACCTGATCGTCTCTGGAAAGACGTACATCGAGCTCGATCATGTCAATGCCCGGCGTTTCACATGCACGCGCAAATGCTGCAAGAGTGTTCTCCGGCACCTTGCCGGAAATTCCCCGGTGAGCGACAACATATGGCCGGTGTTCATGGAGCGGTTTTGGCTGATAGGGCTGCATCGTGCACTACGGGCGACTGCTTACAGTGCCCCGCCTTTCTGAAAGATCGTGACAATTTCCTGGTACACATCGTTGATGTCACGCATCCCATCGATCTGCGTGAAGCGACCCGACTGCCGGTAATACTCTTTGATGGGCTTTGTTTCCTTTAAGTAGATGTCCAAACGCTTGCGGGCAGTTTCATAGGTGTCATCCGACCGTTGGTAGAGTTCACCACCACAATTGGGACACTTGCTTGCGTCATCCTTGCGGAGTTGACTGGAGTTGAAGATTCGACCGCAGGAGCGACACACCTTACGATCTGTCAGGCGTCGTACCACTTCGTCGTGTTCCACTCTCAGACTGATGACACCATCGATGTGGATATGGAGTTCGTCGAAAAGTTTATCGAGAGCTTCCGCCTGCGGGATCGTACGGGGAAATCCATCCAAAATGAATCCATCCTTCGCCGCACCCATCGTCACAACTTCCCGAATCAGACCGATCATCACATCGTCAGGGACGAGCATCCCGGCGTCAAGGTACGCTTTGGCCTGCATACCGAGCGGGCTCTTCTTCGTGACTGCCTCCCGTAGCAGATCACCAGTCGAAATATGGGGAATGTGAAATTTCTCGGCAACGAGTTTTGCCTGCGTCCCTTTTCCGGATCCGGGAGGTCCAAAAAGAATCATGCGCATGAGAGAGTCTTTCTTCGTTGAATCAAAACAACAAGGTTCATGATATCGTTTCCGTGATGGCTGGCTTGGACTTGGCCTTCGACTTTTTCTCTTCGACAGCAAGCTGACCGCACGCCGCCTCGATATCTTCTCCTGCACTGCTCCGAACCATGACCGTGATATTTGCTTCCCGTAATGCCTGGGCAAACTGCTCCATCCGGGCGCGTGGCGTTGGCTTCAATGTCGCGGCGAAGCCAGACGCTCCTGTAAAAGCGATCGAATGGAAAGGAATGATGTTGACCTTGCATGGAATGCGTTTTGACAACTTAACAAATTTCTTGACATCTTCCTTCGTGTCATTGAAACCGTCAAACGGGATATATTCAAACGTCGGACGGCGGCGGGTTTTCCGGTAGTAATACTCCAGGGCCTCGATCAAATCATCCACACTGTGTTTCTTCGTCATGGGCATCAGCTGCGTACGCTTCTCATTGTCAAGCGAATGAAGCGATAGGGCAAGCTTCACTTTCCGGTCTTCATCAGCCATCTGCCGGATTCTGTCGGCATGTCCAGCCGTCGAAATGGTTATGTGCCGGGCGCCGATATTCAGCGATCGGTCGTCCGACAGAATATCGACCGATTTCATCACTTCTTCGTAGTTCAGCATCGGTTCACCCATGCCCATGTAGACGAGGTTCGTAATACGCCGCTCTGCATGGCGCTGCGCTTGGATTACCTGATCGAGTATCTCCCCTGCGCTCAGGTTACGCAGGAACCCCATCGTCCCCGTAGCGCAGAACTTGCAGTCTAGAGGGCAACCGACCTGTGTCGAAACACACAACGTCAGGCGTCTCTCCGCTGCCGGCGAATCCCCGCCTGCCTTCGAGGGCACCGCGTGGCGGGCAGGCACCTCCGGAGGAATCAAGACGCTTTCGATCATCAAATCGTCGTTCAGACGGAACAAGAATTTGGTTGTCCCATCCGTTGGAGAGATGCTCTTCCGGACGAGTCCAAGATTATCTATTCTTGCTGAATGCTCAAGAACGCTCCGAAATTCCCTTGAAATATCCGTCATCTCGTTGAATGCTTGTGCCCCTTTGGCGTAGAGCCACGAGAAGAGTTGGGCGGCACGATACTTCTTTTCGCCAAGGGATTCCACGAATTCCTGCAATTCCTTCAGCGACAGTCCTTTGATACTCTTCTTCTTCAAGGGTCTTTTGAGAGATAGGCTTGTTGGACAGCCACAAAGTCACAGAGACACGAGGAATTTAGAGAATCAATCGTCTGATTCCATCTTTGATCAACGGTACGTTGAAGTTGATGAGAAATCCGAGACGCTTGCCAGTCGGTTTCAGATGACTGAGCAGTTGAGCCTGCCAGACAGGGTTCATCTCATCAACCGCTTTCAACTCACATATGACAAGATCGTCAACCAAGACATCCAAGCGTAGCCCTTCATCGAAGACAATTCCGTCATAGCCGATGGGGAGGTCTACCTGCCGCTCCAGGTGAAAGCCCTTCTTGGAGAGCTCATGGCAAAGACACACTTCATAGATCCTCTCCAGCAGTCCGGGATCCAGGTGCTTGTGAACTGCATATGCTGCCTCCACAATGGCACTTGCGATTTCCTCTTCACGATCCGAAAGAGGCTTAAACTCCATAATTTCCTTTTGTGCCTTCGTGTCCTGGTGGCGAAACTGATACGAAATGCGAGGGAAAACTACGGAAATATGGCAAGGGGAGCAAGGGAGATTCCCGAAATCTTGAATTCCAGGATCGACACGAACGAGGAATTGAATACCATATACGCTTCAGCTATATTGACGTCACAAGTCCCCACCCCTCTCAATTCACGAATGGAGTCTCTCATGAAACTAATTGTCGGTCCCATCCTGCTCCTGATCGTTCTCTTCTACGCCGGCTGCAGCGACTCGCGCTTGAAAAATTCTTCTCGCGAAGATAAGAACGGTTGGATCTCTGTCCACCTCGAAGGGACACCAAGCCAGATTGGCTATCAACGTGGATATCTCCTCGCGCCGGAGATTGATGATGCGATCAAGATGTTCGCGTTCTACTTTGAAAATGGTTCGGTGAAGAAAGATTGGAAGTTTTTCCGCGACGCTGCTGAGCGAATCTTCTGGCCGAAGCTCGAGAAGGAATACCAGGAGGAGATTCAAGGGATCGTCGATGGACTGGCAGCACGAGGATACAAGTACGACAAGATCGACATCACGGCTCTCAATGCCAACATTGAGATTGCCTCGTACTACGTCCCGTGGCTCGCAAACAAGATCAAACAGGACTCTCTGAACAACAAGGCTCCGGGAAAATGCAGCGCATTTATTGCGACCGGCAGCTACACCGAGGACGGAAAGATCGTCATCGGACACAACAATTGGAGTGACTACATCAACGGCGAGCGGTGGAACGTCATTGCTGACATCGTGCCCACCAAGGGACACCGCATTCTGATGGATTGCATGCCAGGACTTATTCACAGCGGCGACGATTTTGCCATCAACGACGCAGGGATATTGTACACCGAGACAACCATCACCCAATTCAAGGGATTTGACGAGAAAGGAACGCCGGAGTTCATGCGTGCCCGCAAAGCGGCACAGTACGCGAGCTCTATCGACGACTTCATCAAGATCATGACCACGGACAACAACGGTGCATATGCCAACGACTGGCTTGTTGGCGACACGAAAACCAATGAAATCGCCCGACTGGAACTTGGACTGAAGAATGCTCCTGTGTGGAGGACATTCGACGGAATGTACGAAGGATCAAACTTCCCCAGCGATCCCAAGCTCACTTCCGAGGAAACGACGTTTAATCCGAACGACATGACCGTTTCAGCGAACAGCCGCAAAGTCCGCTGGGCCCAGTTGATGGTGGAGAAGAAGGGGAAGATCAATGTCGACGTCGCCAAGGCGATGGAAGGGGAACATTACGATCCGATTAAGAAGACCGAAACCGCCAGTGGCTGCGTGCTGTGCGGACACATTGATGTCGACCCACACGGAGCGCCGGAGTGGAGCAATGCGCCATACTTCCCGACGGGGGCCGTGCAGGGCAAGGTGACATCGGCAGCGCTCGCGAAGGAGATGAAGATCTGGGCCCGCATGGGTCACCCTTGCGGCGAGGATTTTCTTGCGGCGCCGTTCTTCGAGAAGCATCCCGAGTACAAGTGGCAGGAGAAGTTTCTCAAGGACATGAAGGGAAATCCGTGGACGCTGTTTGAAGCGAAGAAGTAGAATCTCAGCTGTGTCATCATTCGAAAATCTATCCCGAGGTGACAGCAATGATTCAGAGAATTCATATCCTTCTTTTCCTGTCGGTCTTGTTCTGCGTGACCACGTATGCACAGTATGATCTCATCATCAAGAATGGTCGAATCATCGATGGGAGCGGTAACCCTTGGTACAACGGGGACATAGGAATACGAGACCGTCACATCGTCGCGATCGGCCGATTGGATTCGACGCAGAGCCAGCGCGTGATCGATGCGCGCGGAATGATTGTGGCCCCTGGCTTTATCGATGTGCACACGCACTCAGAAGGAGGAATTCGCCGCACTCCGACGGCGGACAATTTTCTCTTCGATGGTGTGACCTCTGTTGTCACCGGTAATTGTGGGGGATCAGAGACAGCCATTGATTCCTTCTTCACCGCACTACGTCATCATGGGATCTCCGTCAATCTGGCAACACTGGTCGGACACAACAGCGTGCGACGTGAAGTGATGGGAAACGTGCAACGTGATCCATCTGCGGAAGAGCAACGAGCGATGGAGGCGCTTGTCGAGAAAGCGATGCGACAGGGCGCCATCGGTTTGTCGACTGGATTGATCTACACACCAGGTACGTACGCAAAAACACCCGAGGTCGTTGCACTCGCGAAGGCCGCGGCGAAGTACAACGGGATCTATGCTTCCCATATTCGCAACGAAGGAAACGATGAACAAGGGGGCGTTTTTGCTGCCATCACCGAAGCAATCGACGTTGGACGAGCTGCCGGCATGCCGGTGGAGATCTCGCACTTTAAGATATCGAGCAAGAAACTCTGGGGGCGGAGCAAGCAAACAATTGCACTCGTTGAAAAAGCCCGGGCAGAGGGAATCGATGTCACTGTTGATCAATATCCCTACACGGCGTCGAGCACGAGCCTCAGTGTGCTCCTTCCCTCTTGGGCACTCGCTGACGGCGACTCGGCGGTCAAGGCTCGACTCAACGATCCGAAAATCCGCACGAAGATCAGAGATCAGATGCGACACACCATTGTCGATCGGAATGGTCGTTACCGTCTCGACTACGCATATGTCTCTCGCTGCCAATGGGATTCCACGCTCAATGGAAAGAACATTTCACAGATCAACAGGTTGTGGAAGCGGAAAGGGACGCTCAGCAATGAAATTCAGACCGTCCTTGATATGGTGGAAAAAGGGGGTGCGGGGATGGTGTACCATACGATGAGCGAAGGGGATGTGCAGCGCATCATGAAGTACCCATATTCGATGGTCGGCTCCGATGCAGGCGTGATTCAATTCGGCAGCGGAGTGCCGCATCCGCGTGGATATGGCACCAACGCCCGCGTGCTCGCTGAGTACGTGCGCCAGAAGAAGGTTCTTCGAATAGAAGAGGCTATCCGCAAGATGACTTCCTTCCCGGCACAACGATTCCGGTTGGTGGATCGAGGTCTCATCCGTCCCGGCATGTGGGCGGATCTTGTTGTCTTCGATGAAAAAACTGTCGCTGACAAAGCCACGTTTCAGAAACCTCATGCCTATTCAGAGGGATTTGCTTACGTGCTCGTGAACGGCGAGACTGTTATCGATCATGGGATACATACCGGTGCAAGGCCTGGCAAGGTGCTGCTCGGCCCAGGGGCAAAACAGCAGTAGAGAAGAAGACCTGCGTACAAAAAGAAATCCTCCGTTAAACAGCGACGGGGTTCTCATTCCAACCATGAACTTAGCTTCGCTTCGCTCGCTAAGTTCAGTTGGAATGGAACTGGCATCGTCCTATTTATCCCGCCATTTTTCGGCGGGACTCTCCCACTAAAAAAGAAACCCCGAGCCATTTTCATGACTCGGGGTTGCAAATAAAATCCTGGCATCGTCCTACTCTTCCATACAGTCACCCATATAGTACCATCGGCTCCGAGGGGCTTAACTTCTCTGTTCGGAATGGGAAGAGGTGTTACACCCTCGACATTGACACCAGAATAAGAACTCAATTGAGAAGTGCATAACCGTTTACAGCTTTTTGGCGTACTCACCCAAAACAATATTGATGCACCGGTATCTGGATCTGTGATCAATAAAAATATTGGTTAAGTCGCACGACCTATTAGTACCACTCGACTCGAGCATTACTGCTCTTACATCTGTGGCCTATCAACCAAGTCATCTCCTTGGGGTCTTTAGGGGATAAATCCCGGGAAACCTAATCTTAGGGCGGGTTTCGCACTTAGATGCTTTCAGTGCTTATCCCATCCGGACATGGCTACCGAGCAATGCCATTGGCATGACAACTCGTACACCGTCGGTCCGTTCACTCTGGTCCTCTCGTACTAGGAGCGACACCC
>JBGPAN010000112.1:0-10084 GCA_041480785.1 Bacteroidota bacterium
TGCATCACCCGAAAGGGAAGACGATGGCAATGAGCATAGACGCCGCTCACATCCATTTAATGTGACGAACCGCCGTATACGGAACCGTACGTACGGTGGTGTGGGAGGACGGCGGGGGCAACCCCGCCTCCTACCCGATTTCCTTGTAGCGGGGTCGAAGCTGTTCAAGCTCCGATGGTATGTTCTCGTACACGCCGATTCGCGTTTCCTTCGTCCTCGCATCTCAGAAAATCATCGCACCTGCTTCATGACAAACATCAAGCTCCTCCAACTTCAGGTTGTCGAATCGCTCATAAAACGCTTATTCGTGCTTTTGCGTCCACTGCCTCTGTGTTTTCCTCATCGGCAAGCGTCATTTGCTTTTCACCTCGAGTTGCACTAGTTTTGTCGCGTTGTGTTTTCCAGCCGCTCTAATCGGAGCATAGTTTCTCTCTGCCTGTAGATATCCCCTTCACCTACGAGAAAGGGGCCGTCGTGATTGGCACGACCGTTTCACACTACGAGATCCTCGAAAAGCTTGGCGCAGGCGGCATGGGCGTTGTCTACAAGGCCCACGACACCAAGCTGGACCGCCTCGTCGCGCTCAAGTTTCTGCCTCCTCATCTCGCTTCGGATGAACAAGATAAAAAACGCTTTATTCACGAAGCGAAAGCTGCTTCTTCTCTCGATCATCCTAACATATGTAATGTTCATGAGATTGATGAAACACCTGATGGACAAGTCTTCATTGTCATGGCTATCTATGAAGGAACTCCGCTCAACAAAAAGATAGAGAAGGGCCCCCTCAAGATTGACGAAACCTTGGATGTTGTCATTCAAGCAGCAGAAGGATTACAAGCTGCACACGAGAAGGGCATTGTTCACCGCGACGTCAAGAGCAGTAACATTATGATGACAGACAAAGGGCGAGCCGTCATTATGGACTTCGGCTTGGCGCGAACCGGCGGGGCAACGAAGCTCACCAAGACAGGCTCAACCTTGGGAACAGTTCCATATATGTCGCCTGAGCAGGCCAGGGGCGAGAAGGTCGACCACCGAACCGATATTTGGTCGCTGGGTGTGGTCTTGTATGAGATGATCGCGGGGCGGTTGCCGTTTCAGAGTGCGTACAGTGAGGCGATTGTCTACTCCATCCTCAACGAAGAACCTCCTCCATTAACCTCAGTGCGCAGTGATGTGCCGATGGAGTTGGAACGCATTGTCAAGAAGACGATGCACAAGAGTGTTGCCGATAGGTATCAGCACGTGGATGAAATGCTGACGGATTTGAGAACCCTCAAAAAGGAACTCGAATCCGGTGTAGCAAAAGAGCCTCCAGAGAAGGCACGGCCCCGGCGGAAGCATGTTGCCCTTTATGTTGGTGTCGCCGCCCTCGCCCTCATTCTTGTAGTTGGTGGTCTGCTGCTTTTCCGCGGCGAAAAGAGACTAACCTCGATAAGTTCGATCGCGGTGCTGCCGTTTCAGAACCTGAGCACCGAGGGCCCGCATGCCTACTTCGCGGGCGGGCTGCACGATGAGCTGCTGACGCAGCTCTCAAAGGTTGCCGCCCTCACGGTGATCAGCCGGACCTCGGTGATGGGCTACGCAGGCACGATGGCACCCTTGAAACAGATCGCGGGCGAGCTGGGGGTGGGGAGTGTGGTGGAGGGAAGCGTGCAGGTGGTGGGGGACCGGCTGCGGGTGAATGTGCAGCTGATCGACGCGGCGACGGACGCGCACCTTTGGGCGGAGCGATACGACCGCACGTTGGACGACGCGTTCGCGATCCAGAGCGACATCGCGCAGCAGATCGTGGAGGCGGTAGGTGCGGCGCTCACCCGTACTGAACGGCGGGGACTGGCCGCAGCGCCAACGGCGAATGCCGAGGCCTACCGGCTCTATCTCCAGGGCCGCGAGTACTATGTTCGCCCGGGTTTTGTCCGTCAGAACTTCGAGTCCGCCCAGCAGCTCTTCGAACGGGCGCTAGCGATGGATCCAGGTTTCGCTCTGGCGCACGCGGCGCTCTCGGAAGTGCATGGTTACATGTCCTGGTGGCGCTACGATTCCTCGCCGGCACGCGCCGCACGCCAGCGTGAGGAAGCGGAGGCCGCGCTACGGTTGGCGCCGGACCTGCCGCAGGCGCACGTCGCCATGGGCCTTGTGCATTATTATGGGCGCCGCGACTACCGGAAAGCGTTGGAAGAGTTCGCAATCGCACTCGATGGGCTGCCCAACGATGCCGAGACTTGGTCAATTGTCGGGAGTGTGCACCGCCGGCTGGGGAACTGGAAAGAGGCAATCGCGACGTTCGAGAAGGCCGCGCGGCTCGACCCGCGGGATGCGAATCTTTTCTATAATTCCAGCGGAATGGCCTACTTTGTGATGCATCGCTACGCCGAGGCGGTGCGCGCGTTCGACCAGGCCTTGAGCCTGGCGCCTGACCTTCACGTCGCCGCTGTCCGAAAGGGACGAGCCTATTTTCTCTGGCAGGGGCAGCTCGACACGCTTCGCGCGGCGCTGAGCCGCGTGCCGTGGGACGCGGGCCTTGGAACACTCGGGACCAGAGCCGCTGAACATGTAGAACTTCTGTACTGGGAACGGCAGGCCGACAGCCTTCTGCAGTTCCTCCGGATGACCCGGGTCGCCGTGTTCGAGGGGCAGATTTTCTACCTGCCCACTTCGCTGTACGCCGCCTGGGCGCATGAGCTTCGCGGCGAGCGTCCGGCGGCGCGTGCGGCTTTCCATTTGGCTCGCGTGCTCTTGGACTCCGTGATGAAGGAACTCCCGGACGACTGGCGCGTGCATGCCGCGCATGGCCTGGCTCTGGCTGGACTGGCCCGTCGCGACGAGGCACTGGCTGAGGCCCGCTGGCTTCAGCAATCGGTCGTTTACCGCGAGGACGCTGTTTGGGGGTCGATATTGGCGGAATATCGCGCCCGCATCCTTGCGCAGGCCGGCGAAGCCGAGGGCGCCCTGGACGAGATCGAGCGGCTGCTGGCAGAGCCCTCCCACTTCAGCGTCCATAAGCTGCGGCTGGACCCGCTCTGGGACCCGATCCGTGAGCAACCGCGGTTCAAGGCGTTGCTGGCCAAGTACGCTGGGCGCTGAGCTCGGTCCGCGCGCGAGATTAAGCGGCATCTACTTCTGTCCTTGACAGGCAGGGGCATCGGTGGAAAGGAAGAAGATGATCCTTTTACATTGAGTACTTCTTCGGATTCGTGCATGGAAAAACCGAATCTCCAGCTACAACGCGAATTCGAACAATTTTTCAAAGGTTGCAACTGCCGCAAGTAGGGGGGCCCCGTCCTTCGACTCGTCGCATCATGAAGGGATGCGACTCGCTCAGGACAGGCTACACAACAAGGAACACTTGCCAGCATCTGAGTAGAGAATATCGGCGGACTTATCTCAGTTCTTCCAGAACGGGCACACAGAGCAAGTCCGGTGGGAAAAGTGCAAAGTTTCTATCATGTGCAACGCGTGCCCCCGCTACAAGCTCTAAAGAAGAATCCCCGCCTGACCGATGTTCGGCACGATATCAGTCGGGCAGGCTCATCGGTGAAGATCCCGTTTCGCCTTTGGCTCACGGGACAAGTCGGTGGGGATTCTTTGTTTTGCTCAGGAATTCTTCAATCACACCCCATCTTTTACCTCAAAGTTGGCCATGGTTTGCTTTTGGTTTAAGGCAAGCGTAGTTTTACAACCAGCCACCGTAGCCCGCCTCTGAAAAATCATTCTGATCCGTAGAATGCGGGATTGAAAGCCTATTGTTGCGTTATGCGCTGGGCAATTTGGTGGTTAGGTCGCATTTGCATCCACGGAGGAGACAGGCAGAAGTTGCTAGCCGTACATACTTCGAACCATCGTTCACAATATTCTTTGGGGAGACCCAATCATGAACCGCATATATGCATCCGTCATCGTTGGATTGCTGTTTTCCTCTCTAGTAGTTGCTCAGCAACCAGCATCGAATCTCTTGTGCTCTCAGCTTGTCCTTAACAGCACTGCCGAAGTGTTGCCAAATCTTTCTCTCGCAGTGAACGGGGGCAAGTCCTTGCTATCCACACACAGCAGTCTCTTCCGCGGAAACATCGCCCTCGGACTTGGAGATGTTGCAGAAATGAGTCTTGCCAGAACCGAAGGGGTTGTCAATGCCCTTGGGGCAACACAACCTGACCTAACGTGGGCTTTGAAACTCAAGATACTCTCTTCAGGACAAGATCAACCTCAGGTTGCACTCAGGATTCAGAGTTCTCTTCGCTGGATTTCGGACCAGCTTTCATCGCAAGACATCCAAGCCTATAGCCCCACGCTCTATGGACGCGGCCTGTGGGACTCTCACTATGATCTTCGAGTGACTTCCATTCAGGTTATACTTACCCAGCAGCTTTTCCGAAACATCGGCTTACACACCGGGGTTGGTATCGAGGAAATCGAAGCTCGCGATCTTTGGATCATTGTCGCCCCAGCGCCTTTCGTCGGCAACGGCTCCCATGCACCGGATATCACTCAGGAATTGCTCTTGGGTGGATTTCTAAGTCTCACCATTCCCTTGGACTCCAAATTCACTTTGCTTTCTGAGATCCAATCGTTCCCCGCAGTCTCACCGAACATTGATCAGGTCAAGCTCAATGTTAACCGAGCATATGTAGGTTCGTTCGCCGTTCGGTATTCGCTCTTACAATCATTGGCTCTCGACGGCGGAATCGTCATTCGAACTAATCCTTACACACGCAACTATGTCGAAATGAGGCTCGGGCTGAACACGCTCATGGACTTTCAGTGAGCTTGTGCGGCCCAAAGGGTTGCGCGGCGCACAACAACCAGCAAACCGCCGCTCGTGGGCAGGTCGACTGTCATCAGTACGATCAACAGTAAGCATTCGTCTACGGTGCGATGGGCGACGTTTGTGGAAATCTGACGGATATACAATTTCATTCGAGTTCTTTGTGTTTTCTGTGACCCTTGTGGTTCTCTCTTTCAACGGCCTGGTAGAGTCGCGCAGTATCGGAGGGAATAATGAAGAGAATTCTTATTGTCGCGATCCTCGTGTGCATCGGCGCCCGATGCGAGCAGCGGCAGGATCGGTTTCAGAGCCCACGGGAGCGCATGGTGCAGACGCAAATCGTTGACCGCGGTGTGCGTGATACGTCGACACTGCGCGCAATGCGCACCGTCGCGCGCCATGAGTTCGTCCCCCTGGAATGGCGGGGAAACGCCTACGATGATTCTCCGCTTCCCATCGGTTATGACCAAACGATATCGCAGCCGTACATTGTTGCATTCATGACTGAGGTAATCAAGCCACGCAAAGGCCAGCGCGTACTGGAGATCGGCACCGGGTCTGGCTACCAGGCTGCAGTGTTGGCGGAGATCGTCGATACTGTGTACACGGTTGAGCTCCTTCCGGAGCTGGCTGCTTCGTCCGCAGAGAGGCTCAAGCGTCTGGGGTACTGTAACGTCGTCGTTCGTCAGGGGGATGGCTACCTGGGCTGGCCGGAGTATGCGCCGTATGATGCGATCATCGTTACAGCAGCGGCGGATGTCATTCCGAAACCTCTGATCGGGCAGCTCAAGGACGGCGGGGTCATGGTCATTCCTGTCGGTTCTCTGGAGATCGTGCAGTCATTGACGCTCGTGAAGAAACAAGGGAAAGAGGTCACGACAGAAACCGTGCTGCCCGTACGGTTTGTGCCGCTTGTGCACCCACGCTAGAAGCCAGGCCGAAAAGCTATGGTCGTGAGCAGTTTGTTTTGGATTGCACGGACTCTTGGACAAGAGTTGAGAGGTGCGTTCACCAAGAGCCGCACGCTGCCCAGAACGAGCATGGCAAGCACCAGTAAGCCAAGGAATCGCAGAACAGAAACTCTGGAGGAAAAAACCGCCAGAGTCAACTTAAGACAGACACCGAGCGGTTCGCCTAACAAGCCGCAAACCGACGCTCGTGGGCTAGTGTGGGCAGCTAATTCCAAATCAAAGTTTCACAAAGCAACGCTGGGCGCATCCACTCGCTCGATGCCGTTGCTCACACATTAGTAGAGTGAAGGAGTTCGCAACGACACTGCCCGCCTTCGCTGTCGCTTCCGCCTTCGCTCCGCTACGGCGGACAGGTCGGCGGGTAAACGGTTTGCCTAAATCGTTAAGCGGCATTGCCGGGCAAGGGTATCGGAGGTTCAAACGCACAATGGTAAACCCGCTTCAATATAGACAGTTCTTTTCTGGGATTTGGAGAGGAGAGGGCGAACTACTGTCGCATCCGTTGCTTCGGTGGGCTGTTCGGAAGGAGTCCATCACATTCGAGAGCAGGACAACCTGGTTGTCAGAAACGGTCTGGATGCTCAATGAAAGTTTCGTCTTCTCATCCACGGGTACCATTTCGAGAACTATGTTCGTTCAACTGGTCGCTCCTGATCGTCTTCACGTTACTGCCGATGATATGCCACTCGGCTCGGATATCACATTGAGTGAGAACGGATTTCGTTTTGCACCATACACCATTCGTTCACGACATCGAGGGATATCGATCACGCTCAGGTGTTTCGATGACAATGTGATTCATCCAGATGGAAGAATCCATGATACCATCAAGATGTATTTCCTTGGACTCCATGTGGCTACAATGAATCTAACGATACACCGGAATGTGGACAACTAGCTCAGCCGGCAACGCCGCTTAACCAACGGCCAACCGCCCCCGACCAGAAGCACGTCGGGGCAGCCGCTCGTGGGCTAGGATGGGCAGGCTTTTCCATTTCAAAGTTGTTACCAAGCAAGGCTGGGCGCATCCACTCGCTCAATGGTTTTTGGTGTGATTTAGAGGCTGAGGTGAAGCTCATAGATTTCAGTGTCACCAAAAACCACTGCGGTTTGCCTAAATCGTTAGTTGCAGTTGCCCTACCTGAGTAAAACAAGTTTTTTCGTCTCAGCGAATGTTCCAGCCTGCAAACGACAAAAATATCCATTGTCAACACCCCACGACTTAATCTTTTAATGGAACGTAATAATCATTCACAATCACTTCTGGAAGCCCACTCATGAAATCAATTCTATCTCTCATAGGTGTAACAACGGTTTGCCATGCTTTCTGTGCTGTTGTGTTGTTGGCTGTTTTTGGAGTTACAGAAGCGGCGGCACAAATATCAAATGCAAATCCGCGGCTTCTTTTCACCGATCTTGAATCAGGACCGAATACCGGAGGCGAAGACAATCTCGGAGCGTTCATCACACTGTATGGCGAGGGGTTTGGTGCGCAGCGCGGCAACTCGACGGTTACAATTGGTAGCGTTGAAGTGGCGAAATATGTGAGTTGGGGACAAGACAATGCTTTTGCACGCTCGCTTGATATGATCGTCCTTCAACCAGGACCCAATGTCCAGTCCGGTAAAATCGTTGTCACTGTCAATGGTCATGCGAGCAACCCATTGCCCTTCACCGTGCGCAGCGGGAACATTTACTTCGTCATTCCGGACGCGTCAAATGCTTCAGATTCGAACCTGGGCACGTTCGACCAGCCATTCAAAACCCTCTATCGCCAGTCAGGGCAACTGGCAGCTGGCGATATCGTGTACGTGAAAGGCGGAACATTCAACACCGTTGATACCAGGTATCCAGGCTGGGATTGTGTTCTCTGCTTTTTCCCGGATAATGACGTCACTGGCACAGCCTCTACCCCCATCGCATGGGTGGGATATCCAGGTAAACCCCCCGTTCTCGGGGCGCCACTCCCAATGCGGCGGGGACTTTTCGTCGATGAAACAATCGACTATTACATTATCGCTAATATGAGATTCACCGCCTATGGTGGAATGATGGAATTGCGCGGCGACGGGCATCGTATTGTAGGGAATTACTTGTATGATGGGATCTACTCCAATGGCGGTGTGATCGGGATCAGCGGGAACAGCGCGCACTATAAAATCTATGGCAATCGCTTGCGCAATAATGGCGAACCGGGGAACAAGTTGAATGGCTCTGGTTTTTACCTCCAGGGTTTCGGAACCAATGAAGACATCGATTTCGGTTGGAACCACGTCGAGGATCAGCGCGGCGCTCGCTCCATTCAAGTGTTCGGTCACGTGGACGGTGATCGCGTCAACAATATTCGTATCCACGATAACCTGCTGATCGGTCCCGAGTTGAACAATATTGTCCTTGGTGGCAGCGATGGCAATAGCGAAATACTCGGTACGGCGTACGTTTACAATAACATCCTTGTGGGTTCGGGTACCTCGGGATTGCGCGTCAATGACCTCCAAGGCACGGTGTTCATTTATAACAACGTGCTCTATAACAATGGCTCAAACGGGATCTATGAGGATGAACATGCGCAGTTCCAAGTTCAGCGGGCAGGCACCGGATTACTTACATTTCGAAATAACATCCTGTATGCTGAGTCTGGAGAAACCTACTATTGGTTGGAGCCGGGGTTGCTGCCGTCCGTACTCAACGCCGGTAACAACCTGTGGTTCAATGCAGGAACCGCACCTGCTTGGGATGTTCATTCCGTGAACGCTGATCCACTGTTCGTGCATGTTTCGACGAAAGACTTTCACCTTCAACCCGGCAGTCCCGCAATTGACACTGGCATAAACACAGGTGTCGCATCTGACTACGAGGGTGTCTCTCGACCACAGGGAAGAGCATTCGACATCGGTGCGTATGAGTACACTTCGGGCGGCGTGTCTGTTGATGAAGATCGTGTGACATTCCCCGATTCCTTCAGCTTGGAGCAGAACTACCCCAACCCCTTCAACCCGAGCACAACCATCAGCTACTCATTGCCAAAGTCTGCAATTGTTACGCTTCGGATCTTCAACGCTCTTGGTCAAGGAGTTGCGACGCTCATGAATGAATGGAAGATGGCAGGCTACTACCAGGCGACATGGAATGCCTCAAACGTTCCCAGCGGCATCTACTTCTATCGCCTGCAGGCGGGAGAGTACGTGGAAACGAAGAAGATGATCCTCCTCCATTAGGCCTTTTTGCCAACCTGCCGTATGAAGATGCCGATGCAGTGACTACAATGTCAATTGAAAGACTCGATGCAGGGTTGCAACTGCCGTAAGTAGGGGTGTCCCTCTTCAAAAGTCCATCCGGGCCAGAACTGCATCATGAACCATCCGATCAGGGAGCGGTTTTGTAGACCGAGAGTAGATTGGAAGGAGAATTCTCTGATGGGGATGAACTGAGTGAGGGGGTAATTTGTACGAAGGGCAGTTTGTTCCCTTAGGAGCAAATAGGTTTCCCTCGACCTACGAGGGCAACATTCGTACAACAAATTCCTATCCCAAAGGGATCCTCCGAAGGAGTCCTTCGGACCTTGGGGAAATGTTTCTTATGCGGCTTTTCTGAAATAGAAATGATGCAGCCCGTTCGCTACGACCACACTGTCAATCGTTCCGTCGGCTTGGACTTCTCTCGGTTCAGGTGAGTCTTTGTTCAAGCCCAAGTGAGTCCGTTGAGTATTGTAGTAGTGAATGTAGCTTCTCAGAGATTTCCGTAGATGACTCTCACTCAGAACGATCAGGTGATCAAGACATTCCCTCCGGATACTTCCAATCACTCTCTCGACATAGCCATTCTGCCATGGTGAACGATATGCGGTTAAGATCGGTCGAATACCAAGGGCAGAAACACTCTGGGTGAAAGCTTCACCGAATATCTTATCCCGATCCCGAATCAAGAATTTGGGTGTTTCCTCGTCACAGAAAGCATTTCTTGATTGTTGGGCGGCCCATTCAGAAGTGGGATGATCAGTCACGTTGACGTGAATGATTTTTCTTCTGTCATGTGAGAGGAAGACCAGCACATGAAACAACTTGAAGGTAATGGTCGGCACAACAAAGAAGTCCAGGGAGACGATTTCCGCGGAGTGATTCTTGAGAAATGTCTTCCAGGATTGCCGGGTTGTTCCTGGGGGTTTCTTGGGTAGGTATCGCAGTACGGTAGATTCTGAGATATCAAACCCGAGTTTCAGCATCTCGCCATGAATCCGTGGGGCTCCCCAGAGAGGGTTTTCATTCGCGATCTGTTTGATCAGATTGATTTGCTCTCGCGGGATCTTTGGTCTACCGAGTGCTGATCTGCTTTTCCATCTCCAATACAA
>JBGPAN010000113.1:0-9986 GCA_041480785.1 Bacteroidota bacterium
ACCGCCGCTTTCATGATGCCGGTCTTTCTTGGAATGCTTTACAGGCGAACCCCGTGGTGGTCTGGAATGGCATCATGCAGCGCTGCGATCATTTTCGCACTGACCTTGATGGCGCTTGGCCTCTGGAGCGATCAGGCGTTTGCACGCAACATGATCAGTGAATCGATTGCCGCCACGCTCGTGTTCTTTGGCTCCGCATTCTGGTTCAAAGAAGACGACCCGCGTCACGCCGAATTGCGTGCCCTCGAGAGAGACTTGCGGGAACCGGCATACGGGGAGAAAGTCCGTCTGCAAGGGGGGCGCGTCGGGGCATACGTGCTGATCGGAAGAATCTGTGTGGCCATGGGGATCATCATGATTCTCTGTGTGTTCACCCCATCAACCCGGATCGCTCCAGCATCCCTTAATGTTATTGCAGGTGTAATGAGTTTGCTCTTAGGCATAGCAATTTTGTACCTTACAAGAAATCGGGGACAATCGAACGGAAAGGCAACCCCATGAGTACCATCATTCGTATCAGTGCGGCTCAACTGCCAACGGTTATCGAAGGCAAATCGTTTGCCGAGAAACAGAAAGTCAACCTCGCACAGATCCTCATCATGCTGAAGCAGGCGGGGAAAGGAAAATCGGATCTCGTTCTGTTCGGGGAATATGTCAATCTGCACCACAGAACGTGGTCCAGCAACAAGAAAGAATATGTACCCGATCCCATTCCAGGGCCATTTACCGATACGATCGCTGCCGCAGCAAAAGAATGGGGCCTCAACGTGGCCCTTCCGGTGTTCGGTACGTACAAAGGGATCCTGTCGAGTCACGTCGTCCTTCTCAACCGGAAAGGAACCATCGTCGGCTGCTATCAAAAGGCGCATCCTACGCTTCCAGAGCAGGAAAAGGGGATTAAAGCAGGAACCGATTTGCCGGTATATACGCTCGATTGCGTAAAAGTTGGCATCATGACGTGCATGGACATCGAGTACCCCGAGGTTGCTCAGGTGTTGATGCTCCGTGGCGCGGAAGTTTTGTTGTTCCCGCATGTACAGAGTACCTGGGGGGAAATCGATTGGGAGATCCGCTATCGTGCGAGAGCTATCGATACCGGTCTGCCAATTGTTTCAGCCTGCTATGGCTATCGGGAAGGAGAGTGGCTCCCGGGAAAGATGATCGGCCGGACGAGCGTTGTGGGAAGAGATGGCCTGATTCTTGCCGACTTGGGCCGTGCTATCGATCTTCTAACGTACGACCTTGACCTGGACGACCACAGAATAACGAATTTCTTTTTTGACAAGAAATACGATCGCACGCTGGCTGTTACTGCGTCAAGACGCCCGGAGCTCTATGGAGACATGGTAAAGCAGGCGATTAAGGAAAAGGCATTGAAGACGATAAAGGCGATGGAGAGGAAGAAGAAGAAAGTAAGAAGTAAGAAGTAGGAAGGAAGGAGTAAAGAGTGCGAAGTAAGACAACGGAAGGTATGAGACGGTGTCAGAAGTGAAGATTGAGAAATATGGGAGCTATTTAAGGACTAAGGACCCGGAGTACAGACGGCTTGCTGTCTGTGATGAAATGATACCTGTTGATGGCACCGCGTTATGGGATGAGCCGGAAAAAGTCTTTCGTGGCCGTCGGAGCCGAGCGGTAAGTCATGAATCGAAAACATGAGGAATGCGCTGCCTCAACAAGGATCTATCCTACCGGTGCCCGTGAACACTTACAAGCCATCTCAAAAAGACTTCTAAAGGAGGGATTGTCATTCCCGCACGCCTGCGTGCCGAAACGCCGCACTTCGGCGTGCAGGCACGTTTTAAGCGGGAATCCAGTCGACGCGTTCTGGACTGCCGATTGAAGTTCCGCTTCCTAGAATCCCGCTCGACGTGCGGAATCCAGAAGCGGGACATTCGGGAGTGACAAACGTTTTTGAGATGAGTTCTAGTTAACTTGATGCCGGCTCGCAGCGTGAACTTTGAATCTCTGCATAGAAATTCGTAGTATCTGGCAGTCTGGTTTTCTACCCCCCCCTGCACCGTGAAAGTCAAGAACTCTCATAAGACCCTTCTCAAGGCAATCTTCTTGGCGAGCTACACACCGCTGGAGCTCAGGGAATTCGTAAGAGTATGCCACAACCATGCCCTTCCGCTCATTCGTAGGAAAATGGCTGCAGGAAAACTGAGTCTCGGTTCACTTCGAATGGGTGAGCAAGACGTCATCTATGATTGCCTTGCCGATCTCTTCGAGCGGACCGAGGATGGTCACTTTGTGCAAATTGAACAGTTCTTCCACAGAGAAGGTGTGGATGTGGAATCGGCGAGCGAGGAGTTGTTGATTGAATCTCTTCGCAGGATTGTCTTCAAGAAGGTGAACACGGACCTGATTCGGCTGTATTGTGATGCAGATCCGACGATTGGAAAGATTATCCACAACCTTGAGATGGCATTGCAGAGGACCAGGATCTTTGAGAAGATTCATCGCTATGGCGAGCCGTATCTCGTCCCCTGCGATGTGGATGTGCTACTGGATCGACCACCGATGCCTTCCGAATACCTCCAGCAACAGTTTTACCGCGTCGTCATCATTCACGAGTCATTACCCGAGATGCTCAAGCGCTTGCGTGAGGTAATTTGCGGGCAGAAGGAATTTCAGCGAGCAGCCTCTCTGATGTCCATTGCATCGTTGCTGAGGCAAGTCTACGCTGTGAGGGCAGAGTCGGAGACACAGGTAGAGAACACGGCGGAGGGGAAGCTGGAAGGCGAAGGCGTACATCAAGCGATTCGCAAAACCTGCGATGGAATTCGAGCGGAAATGTACGAGCGATATGTGGCAAACGGGAAGAAAACTCAAGAGCAATTTGAGATGTACATGTTAGCGTTGAGAAAGATCCTGAGCGATGCGGTGAACGATGGCGCGAGCAGCTCGATATCGTTCTATGAGCACCTACGGGCGCAAATGCCGACATTGACCCAAAAGGAATACCAACAACATCACAGAACGGTTCTTGAGTACCTCGCGAGAATTGCCAGGCAAAAGCTGAGAGACGAGATGGCAAAATCGTAATCTGCGAGCGAATCGAAGTGAGGTAGATATACATGAGCAAGGAGTTGAGGGAGAGAAATAGAGTGTTATGAATCATCCAGATGAGAGAACCATCGCGCTTTACGTGTTGAACGCGCCAGATGTGGAGGCAGAGCGCTCTGTGATTGCCAGGCATCTTGAAGAATGTGCTGGCTGTGCAGCGGTACACAAAGAGCTTGCTGAGCACTATGCCGATTTTACCGTGCTGGAGAGAGAGCAGGCTGAAAGAAGCACACTCGCGTTGTATTCGCCGGACCGGGCGTTAAAGCGCCAGGTGTACGAAGGGGCAGCAATGCGGCCGTTTGTCAGACCAACAGTTGTGCAGAGGTTCATCGGCTCGATTGTTGAATACCCTTCGAGGTGGTCAGGCGGAGTCGCTCTGATTGTGCTTGCGTTGCTCCTGTTGGTTCCGAGACTTGCAGGTGGGCACAAGAGCATAGCGTATGCGAGGGCAAAGGATGAGTTCCTGATTGCTTATGATGCACGAGGTGACGAGGTGTGGCGAAAGCACATGGGCGTCGGCTACGACCTTACAGAAGTAGTTCGGAACAATCCTGATGAGCAAGAAAGCCTCCTTACAACAGAAGATGTTGATGGTGATGGCAAGAAAGAGGTGGTGGCCATTTTTGGGTGGACCGTAACTGCAATTCGACGAAACGAAGTGGTGTGTTTTGACTCCGATGGAGAGGAACGGTGGATTTACAAATGCGATACAACGATGAGATTTAAGGGGGAAAGATACTCGGGTGACTATACCGTAACTGGCATGGCTGTCGGCGATTTTGACAAGAGCGGAAAAATGCAGGTCATTGGCTACGCCCACCACATACCGTTCGAACCAGCAATTGTTTTCCGGCTGGACGCGGCCACCGGAAGGCTTCTCGACACCTATTGGCACGACGGCTATTTCCATACGATGAAGCACGAGGATGTTGACGGAGATGGCCGAGAGGAGATTCTTCTTGTTGGCGAAGATAATGGCTACGATGCGGCGTGCCTGCTTGTCTTAGACCCACTATTGATGCGAGGGTGTGCTCCACTGCCTTCAGGATATTCTTTTGAGGGGGTTGATAAGGGTGCTGAGAAGTTCTACATACTCTTTCCGAAAACGGATTTGCAGAAACTCCAAGGAGGCGTGCGGAATGTGGCCGGAGCGATTCATGTTTACGCAGACAAGAGGTTCGTTGTCGGTGTTGCGGAAGACAAGGATGACTGGTCGATCGGTGTGAATTATCAATTTGACTCCACGTTGACCTGCGAGCGGGTAGAGCCCTCTGATCGGTTTGTCGCCCGACACAGGCAACTGGAGCAGCAGGGAAAGCTGAAGACAAGGGTTGATGACGGCTACAAGGAAAGCTTGCGCAAAGCCATTCTTTATTGGGATGGGGATAAGTTTGTGAATCAGCGTGCGATGAACAATAGATACAGGCAAGTTGCTCAAAAGTGAGAAAACGGAGCCCAAGGGTTAGGCTAGACGGTTTGGCCTAGAATTGTCCAGGCATGAAAAAGGAGCCGGACTGAGTCAAAATGAACTCAGGTCGGCTTTTTTGTTTCTGGAGGGGACAGATTGTGAGGTAGTATCAAAATCAGGAGGTTTGCGCGGGCTGAAGGTGCGCAAGGAAAGACTAGATATTCTGCAATGTTTACCGCAAATGATCTTCCTGCAACTCAGGGTTCTCCGCTATAGCAACCATGTAGTCGATGCCGAGGGGTTGCTAAGGCGAAAAAGGAAGAAACAGGCTCGGTCAAGAGAAAATCCATTTCGATGTCTGTGAACATTAATAATGTTCATGTCGGCAGTTCCGAACGATGACTCTGTTGTGATACTCTGGTACAACCGCGCCTGACACCGTGATCATCTATCAAATCCTAGTGCGAACATTGCAATGCGGAATTGAGAACCTCCGGATTCGTGCCTAGCGATGAAGGAGGTCTCTGTGCTTAGAGGCGATTTTGATCCTACGTTGTGCATGCGAGGACGCAACGAGAAATAGAGCGAGTCGTGCAGCATTGTGCGTTTCGATGAACCTATAGTTCCGTGAAATTCATGATCAGACAGAACGAGGTAATTTTGCCGTAACTGCATGATTGGATAGTCATACCCACCGAACGGAATGCAATGATTGAAAGGTTGAAACTTGAAAGCAGCTGGGCTCGTACGGGCTTCGGGACATCTGAAAGCAATTCGTATAGGATTGTCTACGTCCGGGTCTCGCAATTGGCCCAGGCAGTCGCGACCAAGAGGAGCGACGTAATGGTTGAGATCATAAAGCACAGCATGGGTAGGCTGCAGTCGCAGTCACCTATTGAGCACAACCAATGACTATGAGAGCCCATCGTGAGCATATTTGTGCTCACATAGCCAGATTGCGGTTCTTCTTGAGCGGTTTCAACAAAGTGGAAGCTTTCAGGAATGTCCGTGTCTTCCTGCTTGCACATTTGTTCGCTAAGCAAGGAAGAAGATACAGTGACAAGGATTCAGTGAAAATACTGCCGATCGTGTTTATTGTGCTGATAAGTACTATCTGCACTTCCGACTGCTCATCGGCGGGCGAAAAATCGAGAGTGCTCCATGTCGATGCCAGCATGACTTTCATTTCACAAGATCCTGGTAATCGTAATGGGATTGTTCGGCTTACGGTTTCAAGTGACTTCGATATGCAGGGTGTCAAGGTCGAGATCTTGAAACCTCAGAATATCGATGACATAAGTGGAGTCTCAATTTGGCAAGGGAATCTTTCCAAAGGCACTAAGATCAGTCTCGATAACCACAATCGAGTGAACTTGGATACAGATTTCAAGATCAAAGGTGTAATAAGTGGCAGATTGAAAGACGGTTCGAAAATTGGGCTAGTAAAGTACCTATTCTTCCACCGAGAGGGCGAAGGATTTGTCGTCTCGAGTGAAGAAGAAATGCGGAAGCGAGAGAGTCGCAGCCTGTCGAAAACATCGGACGTTCGATCGAATCCATTCAATGAGCTGACTTCACGAACTGCTCTAACAACAGCCTATTCAGGAAAAGAAGACTCCTTGATCATAAGCGGCAAAGTACAATTCATGGATGCTAGACATATAGCTCAGGATCTGATTTACGCCCGCGTTGAGTTGGTACGAAAGACCAGTTCAGACTCGAAGGTGCTTCAGATCGGAAGTACAAATGAGTGGGGTGACTATCGCTTCAGTACTCCAGCTGATTCGAGTTTGCGCATTACCGATTGCTATGTCCGAGTTTTGACTGAAGGGCCTTCTGATCCCCAGTCCAGTTTGGCAAGTATTGTTGAAGTGCTTGATGGAGTTTTCAAAACCCCATATTACGCCGTAAGCACCCCCTTCACCGTTGCGGTCGATTCACCGAGAGTGAAGCTGGACATGGTTGTTGATGAATCGGTCGACTGGGGCGCGTGCACGGTTTTTCAACACATAGTAAATGGATGGTTGCTGACGAGGGAACAACTCGAAGTGAGTCTTGACAAGGTCGTTGTTCTTTGGCCTTCTTCGTATTCGTCCTACGGAGATACTATAAGAATATTGCAGGGGGACAGGTGGGACAGGGATGTAGTTCTTCATGAGTATGGTCATTTCGTTGATCGACAATTCAAGATTACGGAAACTTCCGGTGGTGATCATTTCTTGGATGAAAATCTCTCCACACGGTATGATCCCGAGACAGCCAAAAGACTTGCTTGGGGGGAGGGATGGGCCGATTTCTTTGCCGTAGCTATCCAATATGCGAAAACGAGCGACAGCTACTACGATGATACTGAAGATGTGAACATCCATTTCAATCTTGACGGTCCAATAAAACACCTAGGAACTGATTGCGAGGCCGCGGTGGCCTGTATATTATGGGACATATTTGACAGTGACGATCGAAACGAGCCGTTTGACAACTTGGCTCTTGGCCTAGGGCCAATCTGGAAGTTACTTACGAGGAACGGTACGTTCACCAATATTGAAAAAGTGAAATCGTTTTGGCAACATAGCGCTATCGCCGATTATGATAAGTTTCTTCTGATCTACTCTCAATACACCTCACCGACATCGACACCGACACTCGTTGCTCGGGACACCAGTTCAGTCCCCCTATGCGACATTACGATCATCACGTTTCCAAATCCATTCAACTGCCAGACGGCACTACAATACTCGTTGTCCAATGATGGTTTTGTAGACCTAAGTATCTATGATATCTTGGGCCGAAAAGTAAATACACTTGTTCTTGAATATGAAACAGCGGCTGGTCGTCACGCCGTGCGCTGGCTGGGCACAGATAGTAACAATGCCCCAGTTGCCTCTGGGATATACTTCGGGGTGTTAAGAGCCGAGGGCCAAACGCGAGTCGTGCGAATGGTACTCGCCAAATGAATGACTTGAATAAAGAGTAACGAAGACTAACTAACAAGATGGTTTCTGATTGTCTTCATTCTCTGCAATTGTGCGCTGTCGGATGTCAAACACATTCTTTGAGTATCGCCAATTTGTGTCCGCGCACTATTTGGAATTCGTGAACAGAATCTCATGAAAAGGAAAAAGACTGTGATATATGCTCTTCTCCTGCTGGGTGCAGTTTCATCGTCTAGTTGTTCGCAAGAACACTACAATATTCAGACGAATGCATATGTCCCTTCGATCAAGTCTTCTATGAGACTAACGTCTATGAATGATACAATCGGTATCTCACTCATTGTATCATCGATGCGCGATAGTATCTATCTGGAAAAGGTCGAAATCCTATCGCCCTCTTATGTGAAATGGTTGAGTGGGTACACATTGCTCCATCAGGTACTACAAAAAGGCGACTCCCTCGTTCTGAAGCCAAGTTTCGTTCTAGAAAAGAGAGAAAGCTTCAAATTGAAGGCCGTGATCTACGGGGACTACCAGACCAACGGATTTCCCCAGAAAATCGGCGAGGTAAGGTACTTGTTCTTTTTAAGGGATGGTACAGGTTTCATTGTGGAAGATGATCCAAAGAGGTTAGTCGGAAGAAGAAAGACAGACGGCTCAACTATCAGAGATGAAGATCTAAGAATATTCAACCAAGTAGAAAGTGAGACGTCATCGACGCCGGCGAAGAAATAAGCGGTACCGATTCTGGAACAAACACGATTCGAGTTTTTTCGAACAACAAATCCCTTGGCATTTCCAACTGACCCACATGGAGGGTGAAATAATGAAATCTCATCACAACTTGAGAGTATTGTTAAGCAAAATCGTTCTCTTTTGTATGTTCGTTTTGCCGAACATTCTTTTTTGTCAAGCAGTGGGAACGACCGAGAAGACTTCTCCGATTGAGGTCAACTTAAGGGTAGCACAATTCGATCAAACCTCGAAGATCTTCGATGTGATACTGAGAGTGCGTTCTAATGTTGACGGTGTACAACTCAATGCGGAGCTGATGATCCCCTCCTGCGTGGAGAGAGTATCGAGCAATCCTAAAGAGAACTTTACCCTCAAGCAGAACCAAACGAGGGAGTTCCAATACACTCTCAAGATACGCCGAAATGAATCGTTTAAAATAAAGGGCGTCATCGAAGGAACACAAGTAAATGGAAGGCAGAAACTCAGCGAGGTTAGGTATCAGTTCTTCCTGTTTGATGGAAGCACTTACCAACTATCTGACAATCCGAATAGGTTGATCGGTTCACAGAAACCGAAAGACGCTACCAATGCTTCAGGATATGGAAGCATATTTGATCGAGTAGAGAGTTCTTCAACTGATAGAGATGGAGTGATCATAGCTCCAAATTATCAGCCCGCGCTCTCAAACCTAGCAACGCAAGAAGCCTTCAAGAAAGTGGCCCAATCATATAACGTAAACGGACGGGTTCTTTATCGAGATAGAAACGGGGACACCAAGCCGGTGAGATATGCTAAAGTAGTAGTAAAAGATGAAGGAGTATTGCCTTGGCTTGTCTTAGGGAGTACAAATACAGATGAGAATGGCTACTACAGTGTTGATGTAATAAGTTTTGAATCTGACGGGCCCGATTTCTTTGTAGAGGTTTCTACAGAAGGTGTGAGTGGCCAACCGGCTGGTTCTGATGGAATTACGTTGTTGAAGAATGAGGTTACGGGAGATGCTTATCAACTAGTCTCCCCTGTGGTGAGAAATGTGACTTCGTCTTCAACGACGATCAACATCACTGAAAACAACAGCAATGTTGACTTGGGCGCATTTGCAATATTTGATACTTTTGTCGAAGGCTGGAAGAAGGCAAATCAATATTTCAGTATTAGCCTACACAAAATAGAATCCAGTTGGCCAGTATCAGGTTCCTTTTTTAGAGACAACTACTGGATTCTCTGGCCCAACTTGATAAAAATCAGACAGGATGCGCGATGGGAAAGAGATGTCATCCTCCACGAATATGGTCATTATATTAACGCTGAATATGGTTTAATCAATGGATTTGGTGGAACACATAGTTGGGGAGATAATCTGACTGGGCTGTCGACTGGATCTGGAACTAATACTTATTCCAGGAATGAAGCCGTCAGATGCGCACTAAACGAGGGATGGGCGACCTTTTTTTCTATTGCATGTCAATATGCCGAAACTCATGATAGCTATTATGATGCTTACACGGAAAGATCGTCATCTCTACACGATCCTTTGGAGGAAAATGATTTCCAGGGTGCTGACAATGAAGCAGCAACTTGTGGTATTTTCTGGGACGTATTTGATCCTCTGAACTCAAGTGAAGGGTTCGATAATGTAACAGAGAGTCTGTCTGAGATCTGGAGAATTCTGAGAAGTGGGAGTCGTATTGACAGCATTCAACAATTTGCGGATAAATGGCAGAATCTGAATAAAGGACAATTAACTCAGCTATCAGCTATATATTCACATTTTGGCATTAATCTCGCTACACCGATCACGGTGAACGGATCAGCGTTGAGTGGGAACATTAATACGACAG
>JBGPAN010000114.1:0-9952 GCA_041480785.1 Bacteroidota bacterium
AACGTGGTAGGGGTCCCGCCTCGAAGGAGGTGTCCAAGGACGACGGAGCGGGTTTCTCGTCCGGTCACCTTCTGAATTTCCTCAGCCGCTCGTTCTCCGGCACCGCCAAGACGTTCCGCGCGTCCCAATTCTTTGGACACGACGGAAAGAGAACCCCCTTTTGGTTTTGCACCTTCGGCAACCACCACGATGGCGAATTTCCTTCTGCGACTGAATCGCTCTTCGATCTTCTTTGCCACACTTCTGATGTCATATGGAATCTCAGGGATCAATATCGCATCGGCGGTACCGGAGATGCCGCTGTTCAGAGCAATCCATCCGGCGTACCGCCCCATGACTTCTACCACCATGACACGCTGATGCGCCTCGGCGGTGGAATGGAGTCTATCGAGGCACATGGTGGCAAAGGAGACGGCCGTGTCAAAGCCGAACGTAATGACCGTCTTCTCCAGATCGTTGTCGATGGTTTTGGGAACACCGACAACATTGATTCCTTTTTGGGCGATCACGTTGGCGATTGTCAACGAACCATCTCCGCCGATTGCGACGAGAGCGTCTATCTTTTCGCGTCTAAACGCCTTCACCAGCTCATCGGATCGGTCCTTTTCGTACATCTTGCCGTCCTTGCCTTTCGTCGGGTATTTGAGGGGGTTGCCTTTATTTGTCGTCCCGAGGATGGTTCCTCCCAAATGTGTAATGCCTCTGACCCGGGCGCGCGTCAGCGGAATAAGCCCGCCTTCAGGGTAGTCTTCGGGCATCATCAATCCGTTGTATCCATCTCTGATGCCGACGCACTCCCATCCTCGGTTCAATGCTGCAATCGTCGCAGCACGAATAACCGCGTTGAGACCCGGAGCATCTCCACCGCCAGTGTTGATCGCTATCTTTTTGATGCCTTTGGTTGCCATAGGTTGTCCTCCAAAAGGAACGTTTCATGCATAATCGATTTGTCTTCCCATAAGCCTGAATTGAATCCATGTTGCGATGACAATAATAACGAAGAGCACCCAGGACATTGCCGAAGCGTATCCCATGCGTAGTTGTTCCCAGGCTGATTGATAAATGTGATAGACGATCACATCGGTACTGTGGACGGGGCCGCCAGCCGTCATGACATAGATGGATGTGAAAACTTGAAATGAACTGATCAACGATGTAATAAGAATGAAGAATGTCGTCGGTTTGAGCATGGGAAGAGTGATGTGCCAGAAACGATTCCAACTGCCCGAGCCGTCAACGCGGGCCGCATCGTGCAATTCCTCCGGTACCCCCTGCAATCCAGCCAGGAAAATGATCATTTGATAGCCAAGGCTCAGCCAGATGGAAAAGACGATGATGGAGACCATTGCTGTGCTGGTCGAGTTCAGCCATGCCGACGGTCCAAGGCCGACAAACTCAAGGAGAAAATTCGCCACCCCAAAGGTCGGGTGGTAGATCCACATCCACACGAGTGCAATCGCAACGAACGAAGTCACGCTTGGCAGGAAATAAAGTGTTCGGAGAAGAGCAATCCCTTTGAATCGGCGGTTCATCATAAGCGCGACGCCCAGGGAGAGCACCATCCCGACTGGAACATTAAGGGTGTAGAGGAGTGTGTTCTTAAGAGCATTCCAGAACGACTCATCGGAGAACATCTCTCTGAAGTTGTCCAGCCCTACAAATGGTTTGTCAGGTACAACAACATCCCATCGATGGACGCTCAGATATCCGGCAAAGACAATTGGAGTCAGAATAAATACCGTGAGGTGGAGAAGCGAGGGAGCGAGAAAGCCAAGCGCCGTGCCGGTGGTGCGTCGGGATTTCCCGCGAGCCCGAGTATAGAGCAAACCGCTTGCCAGCAAAACAATGCACGCGACGATCAGCAAGAACCGGAGGATTTCAGAATGTTCGCGGATTGGCTTGAATTCTGAAGCTTTGTGCAGCCGCGTATTCTCCAGTTGACGGTCGATCTTGGATGCATAGCGATTCATTGTTTCGTGCATCGGTTGTCCGTTGACCAACACCTCGTCGACCGCATCCTGCAAAGTCCATTCAACTTCGCTGAAGCGCTCTATCAATGAGCCCCATGGTTGACGGCATGAGGGAACCTCGGCGACGAATGCGCGCTCAAATCCATGAACGTCCTGCACTACGAGTTCTTCTGCAATGGAGCGAGAAGACGGTATTTCGAGATGGCGAGCGGCACGGATTCGATTCGCTTCTTCCCCCGCCATAAATGCAGCCAGAAGCGCTGCCTCTTTAGGGTGCCGGCTGTTCACAGGCACGCACCATCCCGATTCATACATCACATTGACCTTCTTCCCACCGGGATGGCGAGGGATCGGAGCAACACCGAAATCGAGGTCGCCTTGTTCCATTTGCCTTAGTAATCGCGGCAATCGCCAATGTCCGTCGATCATCATGGCGATCTTTCCATTCGCGAAGAGCTGGCTGTTGCTGCCTGTCTTCTCGGATTGGACCCAGCTACCTGTGCTCGGAGCAACTTTGTCGTTGCGACGCAGGTCGATTAGAAACTGAAGCGCGGACTCTGTCGCAGGAGTATTGAGGTACCCTGTCGCCTTGGTTCCAGACGGATCAACAACATCTCCACCAGAACTCCAAACCCACACGATCCAGAAGTAGTAGTAGTTCGTAAATGCTGTGCCATACTGATCGATCGATCCGTTGCCGTCAGTATCCCGCGTGAGTTTCGATGCGATAGCACGATAGTCATCCCACGTCCAGACGTCGCCTGGAAAGGGAAGACCTGCCTCGCGGAAGAGCCGCTTGTTGTAATACATCATGAGCGGCGTGAATCCTTTTGGAAAAGCGTAAAGGGCTGATCCTTTGCGGCCAATGTTCGTAACATTCGAAAACCATTCAGTGGTATCGATGTTCAGTTCCTGGACATAGGAGGAGAGATCAAGAAGAACTTTCTTGTTGGTAAACGTCGGTATCAGCTTTGAATCCAGCAGAAACACGTCGGGAGGCTCATCGGCTGCCAGTGCAGTAAGGATTTTTTCTTCATACTGGACGCCTGGATTGGGCTCATAGAGGATTTCGACATTTGGGTACCGGGCATTGAACGCGGCGATGACTTTTCTGTCAAGGGGCATCTCGTCAATGTCGGCCCAGTCCGTTAAACGCAACGTGACCGTGTGTTGAGCATTTGCTGGCATCAAGAACAACAGAAGGAGAAGAAAGAGCGACAGAAGGAGATTTCTCAGCGGGACATCAGATGTAAGGGAGAGAGACACAGTTTGTTTTCGCCGATAATGATGCAGGAGTTTTCAATTTCCCGAGATTGTTGCACTCTTGAGCAAGAGTGTCTCTCTCTTCCAATAATGGGAATCACAACCAGCTACTGTTTTGATAACAAGCGAAAGACTTCCTTTGTGTTGGATGCTGCCGAGAGGACTTCGTCCCTCGAATTATAGAAATGCGGTGAGTACCGAAACTTGCCGTTCCTCAGGGAGAAGACGATCTCCCGTCGTGTCAGCTCCTGAAAAGCGGCCGCGGGATCGATATTCTTTGGTGGTTCGATCGTCACGATTCCTGCGCGCTCATTCAGCATCGTAGGGGAGAATAGTCTGATCCCATCGGCGTCAAGGAATTCGTCCATCAACACTTGTGTCAAGTGCAGGATGTGAGATTCGATAACCTCGGGACCGACATCAAGAAGCGTTGACAAAGCAGCATGCAATCCCCACATCCCGGGTATATTGACGGTGCCACCTTCATAACGTCGTGCAGCAGGATCCAAAGCCTGATCCCAGTTTGAGAAATCAAAGGGGTTCTCAACAGAAAGCCAGCCAAGGTATTTTTGGTGTACCCGCGCCTGGAGTTCTTCCGTGAGGTAGAGGAATCCAATTCCTTGCGGCCCCATCTGCCATTTCGGTGCACCTGCAGCCATAGCGTCGATTTTCATCGCCTGAACATCCAGCTTGATTGCGCCGATTGCTTGTATTCCATCGCAGGCGAATATGATCCCCTTGGATCGACAGAGATCTCCCAGCAGCATCAAATCCGCTTTGTATCCGGACAGAAATTGAACAGCACTCAATGCCAAGAGTCTCGTCCGAGGCTGCAACGATGAATAGATCAGCTCGGGAGTCACACGGCCATCCGGACATCGCATGATGTCCACTTCAACGCCCTGGCTTTTCAAATGATAATACGGATAGATGTTCGCGGGAAATTCCTGATCATTGAGAAGGACACGGTCCCCGGGTTTCCAGTCGATGCCGGAGGCGACAATGTTGAGGGCGTCGGATGTATTTCCGACCAGAGCGATGCGCTTCAAGGATTCAGCATTAATCAGGCGCTGAATGCATCGCTTGGTTTCTTCGATTTGCACCAAGTCGTCAAAGAACGTCTCGATCTTACCCGATGAGCGGTCCTGAAGATGCTGCGTTTGTGCTCGAACTACACGCGTCGAAAGGGGACTGACCGCGGCATGATTCAGATACACGAGCCCTTTTTGCGTGTGAGGGAAAAGCTGACGAAGGGTTTGGAGCTGTTCGTGTGGAATGGGATTGAGGGATCGTGAGTTCACTTCAGCCTTACAGGTGTCTGCAGTTGAGGACAGGAAATCGTGTGAAGATAATACTCAAAGAGACCAGTAAAATCAAGGAGTTCTGAAGTCCCGAAAGAGTTGTTTTTCGTCTATGAGTTGCATAAAATGCATCTCAGGTCAACGCCCCACGGGTTAAATCCCTGTTCTCCAGACAGAAGAGACGGTTGGGAGGCGGCGAGGGAAGTCACAAGGACTTCGCGACCCCTTTGCGGATGCGCTCAAAAGAAAGCGGAACCTTCTCCTCCACAGTCCTGGATGACGATCATGTCTAGATCAGAGCTATTTCGATCTACGGTTAGGGGGCTATCCAGGTGGAGAGCAATCAAGACGGCAGAATTGAGCCGAGGTACTATACGTACAAGTTCAAATAGAAACTGTTGCGAATCGAAACACCTGATCACCACCGTTCAGATTATCGCTGCAATACCGAAAAGGAAAATCCAAATGCGAAATCCAATGTTGCTGTTTTCCCTCATGCTTCTCTTTGTCGTCGATAGCTCCACTGCTGCTTCGGCAGGCAGCGACAGCCTTGCCACCACTCTGCTCATCCGGTGTGATGACATCGGCATGTGTCACGCGGTAAATATGGCCGCCAAACAGGTGCTTGACCAGGGATTTCCCGTTTCAATGTCAGTCATGTTTGCTTGTCCGTGGTATCAGGAAGCGGTTGATCTTCTCAGACAATACAGAAATGTCTCCGTCGGCGTACATCTGACGCTCAACGCGGAGTGGAAAAACTATCGATGGGGTCCTGTGAGCGGAAGGACTGAAGTTCCTTCTCTCGTCGACAGCCTTGGATTCTTCTTTCCTTCACGGGCAACGTTTTTTGCGCACAAGCCGACGTTGGAGGACGTGGAAAAGGAACTCCGTGCCCAGCTCGAACGAGCCGTACACTCCGGCCTTCATATTGACTATATTGACCACCACATGGGGACTGCCGTTGACAGACCGGAATTACGCTCTCTTCTGGAAAATCTAGCGAAGGAATACGGACTTGCCATCTCACGCTATTTCGGCGAAGAAGATGTCAACGGAGTATATAGTGCGCCCCCTACCGCGAAGCTCGACACACTTCTTGATAGAACGCGAAAACTCGCGCCTGGAAAAATCAATTTGATGGTCTTCCACGTGGGGCTCCAAAGCCCGGAAATGGACGCTCTTCTCGATATGAATGTCAACGGTCCTTTGGATATGAGCAGGCATCGCGAAGGCGAGTTGCGAGCTCTCACTTCGGGGGAATTCATGAGTCTTCTTCGAACGAAGAGGGTCCATCTAACATCATATCATGAATTGACTGAACAAGTCGGTTTACAGGGCATGAAACGACCAATGGTGAAAGACTGATGGTATGAGGTCAGTGTGTGTCATAGCGATCGTGATGCTTGGATTGGTTTCCTGCACAATCCCGACATATTTCGTCTACACCAGGATGGCCGCGAGGTTTTACGACGAAGGGGATTACGCAAACGCGATTCACTATTACATGAAGGCTGTTGCAGAACAGGATCAGCAGGCGGAAACATTCTATTGGCTTGGCATGTCTTTCTACAAGCACGGAGATCTTGAAGAAGCAATGCTGGCTTTGGAAAGGAGTTTTGAGAAAGACTCAACTGTCGCGGCTGTGATGGAGAGACTTGCCGCGGTTAACCTCGATCTTGGCAATCTCCAGAAAGCGGGTTACTACTGCAAAAAGACGATTTGCTCGGACTCCAAATATGTCGAGGCCTACAATACACTCGGGCATGTCTTCTTCGAAGGAGGTGAGCTTGATAGTGCCGAGTATTACTTCCAGCACGCGGCCGCTCTTTCAAAACAGTTGCGATTGCACTCGATCGGTAGCTCCTTGTACTTCTACTACGACGAGTCACTGGCCGAAGCATACAACGGGCTCGCAGAAGTTTGCATCGCTCGCGGTTCGCTGTATCGTGCGCTGGATTACTTGGGGGTCGCAGTTTCGCTCGCACAGAACTGGGAAACACCATGGCTTAACAAGGGAAAGGCCTATGAAGCGTTGGGTAACCTCAAGGCAGCAGAGATCGCATATCAGAGAACGATCGACCTTGCACCGCAAAACACATGGGCGTACAAGAATCTGGCGCGGATCTACCTAAGGCTTGGCCGCAATTCCGAGGCGATATCGCTCTTCAGGCGTGCCATACGGGTTGATTCGACCGATGTGGACTGCTACTATGGGCTTGCGGAACTCTATGAAGTAAAGGGTGACAACACGAGCGCGGCCGACTTTTACAACAGAGCGGTGGACAGAGCCCCTGACGACCCGAAATCGTACACCCGCGCGGCAAGGGCCAACATGTTGATCGGGAACTATGACCTGGCGATAGAGTTCTTGAGCGAAGCCGTACAGCTCCAACCTCTAAGAGCTGATGTGCACAATGCATTGGGGGAGGCTTACCGGGCTGCAGGTGATACTGTCCAGGCGCGCGGGGCTTTCGAGGAGGCAATCGCCGTTGACTCTCTCTTCACACTGCCCCTCCGCAATCTCGGAGCGATCCTGCTGGAACAAGGCAAAGAGTCTGAGGCCCTACAGTATTTTATACGTGCGGCACGACTGGGTGATGGAAAGGCTGAGGCGTTCCTTCGTTCACGCGGCCTCGGGTGGGAATAGGTGATGAAACTTCACCTCGTTGAAATTGTCGTTCTGGCCTTCATTCCGCTGACTCTTCGAACAGTCCTCTATCTCCTCGCCTGTCGTTTGCGCTCCATTCATATCACGTTGCTCAATGTCATTATTCTTGCAGGCGCAGGATATCTCGTTGCTTTTGTTCCGATACCAATCCCGTACTTCCTTCGCCAACCCATCGTGATCGGCGTTGCGATGTTCTTGTTTGCTCGCTACACGGAAGCTGAACTTTTTCCCGACGTTATCTTCATCCTGCTCGTGATCGAACTCGCCTCGGCTATCCTCATGGAAGAAGTCCTGCGGCCGATGTTGGTTTGACATGTCGGCTTGGAGGACCCGATAGGAACAGGAGGGCAACACATTAATCATTCAACACACACCTTCAGCCTGAGCAAATGCGCAGCACGGTGAACAGGATGGACCTCCAACTCAACTTGACGGGACTTTCTGGCTAATGCCTCGCTGATGGGACATATCTGCTACTTAGGTCAATGTGCATGTGATTGAAGCGCAAGAGGGTGGAAAAGGTATTGGTAGATCAAGATGAATGCGCCGAAGAGAGCAACGAGACGCAACCTGCGATGACTACTAGCTCAAGTTAGAGTGCGCGAAGAGGCGAGCTGTTAACGTCGAGGGTTTTGTCGTCTTGGTTCAGTCGATCCTTCCGCTCGCTGTAGCTATCGCATATCCTCCAGTCGAAGTCGAGGTTTTCCAAAGTCTGTCATTCACGTAGACTGAGACTGTAATCTTGCCTCTATCATGCGCATTTTGAGCGGAAATATACAGAAAGGCCCCCCTTTTGCACTCGAATTCGCGAGACCAGGGAGTATCTGCATCGTTGGCTTGTTCTGTTCCGCCAGTTGCATTTTGATACGTCATTGAAGCATAGGGATATTCGACATCTTCTAGCGTGACCAGATACTTCACGTGGTAGGCAGTTTTGGTTAACGGTCGATCTTGGATCTCGCCGCATCCAAGCAGCATGAAGCAAATGAGCAATGCGAAGTAGATAGTTCCCATACTGATGTCAGACACACCATCATTTGTTTCAGCTCTCAAATTGTTTGCTAGCATGTCTTAGCCTCCCACAGGTTACCGATGCTCTGTTCTGCTGAGTGCTTTTGTCTACGCATCCCTGCCTCGATTGATCCAAGATACCGGTTTTTCTAACCAAATCCACGATCTCGTTGAAGGGGTTAGGTCAGTCGCGGACCGGATAGACGTTGCACTTAGCTAGGGTTGAGATAGCCCCGGAACAATCGTAAATTGAAATAGCAGGCAAATGTCCAAATGAGTATGAACAAGAACTTGGTGCTTCCCTTCGTCACGCTCTTCGAAGAGTGGGCCTGACATACGGGCTTGGACGCGGGGGGAAGCATCTTTGTTTTTGTGGGAGGTAGGAAATGAAACTGGATGAAAAGATATGGCGCACAAACGCAATCCCGCTATCCGATGCGCAGTTGGAACGATGGTACGATGGCAGCTTCCCCACGTTGAGAGCGATGATGCAACTAAGTGACGAGGAACTACAAAGCAACTTTCTTGATGAAATCAAGGAGAATAGAAAAAAGGGGATTGAGGAAAAAGAAGTGTACTGGGCGGGAGACGCCGTACTTTACCGAAATGAAATGGGGCGCAGGATAAACCAGGGGCTTGTGCGGTTTGATAAGATAGGCAAAAGGGCGGGGGAGCCACACAAACTCCCAAAGGGAAAACTTGTCGAGGTCTACAACAGGTATGTGTCAATCTACGAGCAGAAGAGGATTGAAATTGGCAATAAGAAAGGCACAGGCTACAGCGCAGACAAACAGGCCATTGAGGAAACAGTTAAGGAAATAAAGAAATTGGAAGGTATTGATGTAAAGCCTCGGAACCTGAAGGAAGCACTTACGAGACGCGTCGAAAGAAGGCCTCTGAAAAAGGAAAAGGAGTAACACGGAACAGACACGGAACTTCCGTGTCAGAGTGACGACATTGCAGGGCGTTCTCGGTACCATAGTATTGAAATATGATACCGAACCGCCTACATACAGACAATAACAAGAAGCCGATACCGAGAACGAACTTGGCGGTTCTTCCTCTCGCATCGGCTTTTTTTTGTTCACTCCGGCCTTGCTGAGTGGCGCGTCGAAAATCATTGAGCTTGAAGTAGCGGAGTACTTCAGCAAGAAATTGGGCGAACCTGTTTTCGTACCGGTAGGATATTTTACGCCGTTCGACGGCATTTCCCAATCGAAGAAGTTTTCCTTCGAACTGAAATTCGAGGCGAAGGCATTGGAAACCGGCAATCTGTGCATTGAGTATTCATACAGGGGCAAGCCTTCAGGACTGGCGGCGACACAATCAAGCGCCTGGATACATTGCGTACCGCTAGACTGTGAACGAATAGCATGTTTTCAGTTCGATACGGAATGGTTGCGAGAAACACTACGGCTTTTTGATCTGTACACCGGGGGTGACGGCAATCGAAGCAGGTTCAAACTATTGCCCGTTCACCTTGCGGAAAAGCTCAAGCAGGACAAGTTCACAATTAGTATCGACTGGAAAGAATGGAGACCATATTGGGGAAAGAAGGGAGAACATGAAGGCAGGCGGTAATTAGCAAGTTGTCCTGAAGAAGGGATACCCGAAGTATATACCGAAAAAGGTGCTTCGGCATGAGACAATCCCGGTGAGTGACCGCTCTGCGTTCAACGCGAACATTTGAGTTGCGGACACGCCAGAGAGTAACCTTTAGGCCTTCGGTGAATCTCACC
>JBGPAN010000115.1:0-9950 GCA_041480785.1 Bacteroidota bacterium
GAAGGATTCGTGCCGCGACGACCCCGGCAACAGTCGCACATGTCGCTCCGAATATCGAAGTGCCGATGATGATTCCGGGATTTGCTGAGCCGGAAGACGCACGAACCGCGATCGCGGTCGCCGGGATCAATATCAGGCCGCCGGTATTGATGCAAAGGAACGTGACCATTGCATTGGTCGCAGTTCCCACCTTCGGATTCAGTTTGTTCAGCTCCTCCATCGCTTTCAACCCCAACGGAGTTGCTGCATTGCTCAGGCCAAGCATGTTCGCGGCAATGTTCATGATCATCGCTCCTATTGCCGGATGATCGGTGGGCACATCGGGGAAGAGATGCTTTGTCACAGGCGTCAGCATCCGTGTCACAATCCTAAGCAATCCCGCCTCTTCAGCGACTTTCATGACCCCAAGCCAGAGAGCCATGATGCCGATGAGCCCCAAGGCGATCGTAACAGCGGTCGATGCGTAATCAAGGGCCGCCTGAGTGACTGCTTTGAACTTCATAAACCGAATGGGCTCAAGAACAATTTGCATCCGGGCCGATTGCTGATCAGCAGCCAGAGTCATCGAACGTACGGAGCCGACCAGCTTGTCCTTGCTCGTGGCGGCTTTCGACATTTCTTTCCAAAGATCCGGACTCTCAGACCCGAGAGCCAGAGAGGCCGTCGATTCACCGGTCGGCGCCACATTGATGACAATCGGTTGACGGATTTCTGACTTGACTGTCTTGATGCCGTAAAAAGAATTGAAAGCATCGGCACTCATGACGATGTCTCCCTCCCATGTTTGCCGGATCGCCGTGGGAGATTTTTGAATAGCGATGGTCGCCTCAAGAGGAATACCATTTCGATAGGTGTTCTGCACCTCGTCGCGCACATCATTGCCTGCGGCAACGAGAATTCCGATGGCGATGAGAGATATCCAGATGTAGTTCAGCATTGTCGGATCGTTTGATAGGAATGAGACCAGCGTTAGTTCATTGCGAGTAAAGCTACGTCTTTTCGTTCCAAAATCAAGGAGAAAGTCCCGGAAGTGCTGGAGGGACAAGTGGGATCTGCCGACGGATTTTGTGCATCACATTTTCAGCATTCCCGCCTCGCTCAGGGTAATCTGATACATCTTCCGTTCACGTCTAAAGGAAGACGGCAGCTTGTCGCAGACGTCCCATCGCCGAGAAGAGAGAAGGGCCAGCAGACTTACAGCACGCGCAACAGTGCCCATGCGGTCAGGGCTCCCACCAGAGAACAAAGCAGATTGACAACGTCATTGTTGATCCATGCTACCCCACCGACGCGAGTTGTATGTCTGCCACAATGGACGTTGCGTTCCGTCTGCTTGTCACACACGTCACAGCGAAATTGGACTTGTAGCGTTGTTCCGATGACGCTGTCGCTGAGACTCCCTGTTATTCCGGCCAGCAAGACGACGACCGCGGTTTTCAAATCCAAAAACCACGCATAGCCGGAGAGGGCAATGACAACCCCTCCAAGCACACCTGCAATGGTCCCCTTTTGCGAAATACCGCCGCTCGTTCCGGGAGATACAGGCCGCATCGACAAGACCGAGAGCGTTCTTCCCTTCGTCAGAACTCCGATTTCCGTTTCCCATGTGTCAGCGGTGACAGCTGCCAGCGCACCGAGATAGATTGGATAGAAATCATAGATGGAGTACAGTGTGGAGAGAAGAACTATCACTCCCGCGATACCCCCGTTCGCAGCAACTTGACCCCAATCGCGTATGTGCGATTTCCCGAAGACCTCGTCGTACTGTTCCTTTCGGGTGCGGCCATACTTCGACAACAGGCTCGAAAGGAGAAAAAATGTCACAATGGGAACGGCCCACTGCCATCCGCCTGCACCAAATACGATAACACCAAGGAGAAGCGTAGCGATCGCCCCGCTCAGTGTGAGAAGACGAAAAGCATACGAGCCGGCCGCGACGACAAATGCGAAGAACGCACCGAGGAGAAGCTGGGATGCCATGGGCTATGCGGGAACGCGGGGATAATTGACCATAGGACTGATGAGGGAAAGAACTAGCAAATCAAGAACAAGCCGCGGGTCGCGTGAAGTCGATTTCAACACTGTATCGGCCTCGAGAAGCGATTTGAAGTTTTCCTCAATCTGTTGAATATCAAAGTTCGAACGGAATTCAATGATTTGCTTCGCGACATATGGTGAAACTCCGATTTCGCGTGCAATCTCCGATTCGGGAGATCGACGGGACCGCATGTCGGTAAGTTTCCAAAGCTGTGTAAAGAACCTCGTGAGCATGGAGATGATCATTTGCGGCGACTGTCCGGCCTCCAACATTCGCTCGAGAATCTTGATCGCGTCTTTCGGATCCTTGCGGCCGATAGCGTTCTGCAGTTCGAAAATCGTGAATCCTTTCGTCGCGCCAACGACTGCAGCGATATCTTCCAGAGCGATCTTCTTCCGATCCCCCATGAAGACATACAGTTTGTCGAGTTCGTTCTGGAGCGAACGCAGCGAATTACCGACGTATGCCTGGATCAACCGGCATGCCTCTGCGCTTGCCTCCCTGCCTTGACGGCGGATTCGATCGGCTATCCAAGCGGGGACCTGATTGTCGTACAACGGCTTGCACTCAACGAGCTCTGCACGCTTCTTGAGATCCGTGAAGGGCTTCTTTCTAAAATCCGGCTCCAGAGAAACGAGTACCAGGATTGTTGAATCGAGAGGTTTGTTGATATACGCTGCGACGATTTCCTTCTCTGTATCGGTCCCGGCCAACTTCTCGAACTCTTTCACCACCACCACACGCTTCTTACCCATCATGGGAAACGAGGAGGCATGTCCCACGACGTCTTTCGCGTCAACCTTGCTGCCATAGACGACGTCAAGGTTGAACCCTTTTGAACCTTCATCCAGCGTCTTGTCCACAATTAGTTGAATGCCTTCGTCGATCATGAAATCTTCTTCACCGTGGAAGAGATAGATCGGGGCGAACCGATTTCCTTTGGCAGACTGCTGGAATTCAGAGTACGTCATAGAATGAGATCATGAGGAGATTGATTCATTGAATAAATGAACCGATGATCCAATTACATGGGATTTACTTCTCCACCGTCACCTTTTTCATCACCACATCTACTTTGGGCTTTCCATCGCTCGGTCCCATCTGCGGCACAATATCCACCGCTCCGATCGAGTCGACGACATCAAGTCCCTTCACGACCTTGCCAAAAATCGTGTAGTTCTTCGGCATTCCCGGAATATCGCGAAGCATGATGAAGAACTGGCTCGTATTCGTGTTTGGCCCGCGATTCGCCATCGCAAGTGTCCCTTTGACGTACCCAGCCTGATACGACGGCGTTGAAGGATTGAGCTCATCCTCGAATTCTTTTCCGTAAATGCTCTTCCCTCCTGTTCCGTTGCCGCTGGGGTCTCCACCTTGTATCACAAAGCCCTTGGAAACGCGATGGAAAATCAGGCCGTTGTAGAATCCTTTTTCGGCCAGGCCAACAAAGTTGGCGACAGTTTTTGGGGCATCCGACTCATACAACTCGACCTCAATCGTGCCCTTGGAGGTTTCAATCGTGGCGTTCACTAGTTTCCTTTGACATCCTATGATAGTGATGAGAAGAAGTGCGGCGATCGGAAGTATGATCGTTGTTTTCATTGGATCCCCCTTCTAAAGACAAGCCACGAAGACACAAGGACACACACCATCGCAAAAAGTGAAAGAACTGAAATCTCTTCCTCCGTGCCTTTGTGGCAAAAATTGATTGCTCTTTACTGTCGTCCCGAAAAGTTTCTGTTCGGGACCTCGCTTTTAGACCCCGAGCAGAAGTCACGCCTTTCAGGATTCCGCTCATTGGCGGGATTCATAAAGCGGAACATCTCGGGGTGACATGAGTGCTTTGTGCCTTTGTGGTCCCGCTCCTGTCCCGCTGTCCAGGATCCCGCAACATAGCGGGATCCAAAAGCGGGAGATTCCGCTCATAGGCGGGATTCGAAGAGCGGAACAAAAACTGAGTTTTCGTCCCAGTTTCTAGATCAAAATGATTCCGGCGATGCCCACCGCGAAGCAGTAGAAAGCGAACCAACTGAACCGACCGCGCTCGATTATCCGGAGAAGGAGCTTGATTGCGAAGTATCCGGTAATTGCCGCGGCGATCATCCCCACCAGGAATGGCCCAAATCCCATCTCCATCCCCTGACGGATAACAGTCTTAGATTCGAGCAACGCTGCCCCGGCAATGACGGGAATCGAAAGCAAAAACGAAAAGCGTGCGGCCATTGCAGGAGAGAGTCGAAGGAAGAGACCTGCGCTGATTGTCGATCCCGAGCGGGAAATGCCTGGGAGAATGGCGACGGACTGCGCCAGGCCAATGATGAAGCCGGAAACTATGCCAAGCCGCTTGGGCTCCACCCCCCGCATGAATCTTGTAATAAAGAGGATGAGACCTGTCACGATCAGGTTTACTGCCACGAGCTTCGGATCCTGAAACGCTTCGGCGATCTGGTCGTGATACATGAGGCCGATGACCCCTGCCGGGATGGTTCCAAGCAGAACCGCCAGACCAAGGCGCACATATTCGTTCGCTTCGTAAGCAGACCGCAGTGAGTTCGTTCGCAGAGCATGAAAAAGAGAGACGATGATCCGGCCAATATCTTGCCGGAAGATGATGCAGACGGAAATGAGTGTGCCAAAATGAACATAGACATCAAACGAAAGCATATCGGGATTCTGGACATTCAGCAGATGCTGGCCAAGAACAAGATGGCCCGAGCTGCTGACCGGCAGAAACTCGGTGAATCCCTGAAGGATGCCAAGGAGAAGTGCCTGGAGAAGTGACATAGTGTATGATTGATCGTTGATTAGTTGAGTTGAAAGGTGACGCCGAATTTGAGTCCGGCACTGAAAAAATTCATTTTGGGAAGCGGAATGCTGCCATTTGTTGCAGGAGCGACTCCTGGAGGATTACGCTTGAGGGTGCCTTCAAAATCCCAGCGAAGATCAACTCCAATGCTTCCATAGAATGTGTCATCAAACTTTGTGTTGCCGACCGCATCAAACTTTACGCCAATGCCATCGGCCGAGAGTGTTTCCTCGCTTCCGACAGTCGGGAAGCGCTGCGTGAAGTTCGCGAGATGATAACCAATGCCACCTCCCACTTTCACCCTGTACCCTTCGCCGAGAATGAGGCGGTGAATAAGAACAGTCGGCATGTGAATCTGATAGGAGAAATCCGAGCGGGAGAAGCCTGACCGATCGTCGATCGCATATGACTTGATCAGGAGGCTGTACTCAAGTCCCACGCTCCAATCGCGCGATACCTGCATCTCAGGAACAGCATAGAACTCTACAGCCGATGAGAAATCATACACCTTCTCATCAAGTCTCGGTTGTGCCATGAGATTGATGTAATTGACAACGGAGGTCGCCGAGTGCAGATCAATTCCCATTCCCGCGGTGAAGTCGATGAATCGACGACTCGACTGATCACCTGCGGGCTGAGCGATCGATTTCGTCGAGACGATGCTACTTGCCAACACCAGGACGACAATCGGTACTGTTCCTGCTCGTCTCACAATTCTACAGGAACCCCCACTTGCAGAGACTCGACAGCTTTCAATGTCGCCAGGGTCGTTGCCATCAGGCTGTCGAAGGGAATTGGCGAGGGTTTTCCTTCCTGAACAGCCGCCAGGAACCTGCGCACCTCTTCCCGATGTCCCTTGTCAACGCTCGAGAGTTTGAACTCTCGTTTCTTTCCGTTCTGATAGAGAGATAGCCGTTGAAAATTGTCTATCACCGCCGACCGGCCGGTCGAAGAAATTTCCACCCTCTCCTTCGGCAGAGCAGTATCACCGTTCGCGAAATAGCTGATGGTGCCAACAGAACCATCGAGGAATTTGACCGTAATGATGACAGAATCGTCGTCCGGAGAAGCACTCGCCCCTGCTGAGATCGGTTCGGCATACACCTTCGCAGGAAGGGAAACGGTGAGATACTGCATCAGATCGATGAAATGGCAGACCTCTCCAATGATCCTGCCGCCGCCTTCGAGAGGATCCCGGGTCCAATGGGTTTTCGGAACCGCTCCGGCGCTGACACGGTACTGAATCACATATGGACCAACGGCATTTTCGAAAAAGCGCTTCGCATGTTGAACGTGCGGGGCGAACCGGCGGTTGAACCCAACCATCAGCATTGGTAACCGGTCAGTCGTTGACAGCGACTTGTAGACTTTTTGAATTTCTTTGAGCTGATCAGCATTCAATGCGAGGGGTTTCTCAACGAACACACTCTTTCCCGCTTTCAGAGCTCCGATGGCAAGCGGAGCGTGGAGATTGTGTCGCGTAGCGATAAACACCGTGTTGATTGATTCGTTTCCGACGATCTCCGATGGTTCGCTCGTTGCGAACTCAAATCCAAATGTCCGGGCAGCGTTCGTTGCACTGAGGCCGTTGGCGTTGCAGACTCCAACGAGCGACGTCGTGCGCGATCGCTCAATGTTGGGAATGAGAAACCCTTGTGCAAAATTACCCGCACCGATAAAACCTATCTTGACTGGAGCCGAGGGCGATCCGGCTTGCTTCGTCGTGACACTCACGCTTCGCGGGAGATCATCCATGGATTCGGATTCACGATCACCATAGTCTAAGAGGACACCGACATAGTGTTCATGCTTTTTCGATTTGGCTCCGGTGATCAACGCGTACGCCGCCTGCGCTTCGTCGAGGCGGAACCGATGAGTGGTCAACCTCTGCAGGTCAACCTGGTGTGTCCCGACCAAACGGAGGAATTCTTGCATATTGCGGTTCTCAGACCATCGGACGTAACCAGCCGGGTAGTCTTTGCCCCGCTCCTCATACTCGGGATCATAGCGGCCGGGACCGAGTGAGCGCGACAATCTGAAGTCGAGCTCCTTCATATAGTACGGGGCGCGCGGAAGACCTAAGCCGACATCTCCCACGAGAACGACGCGCCCTTTTTCACGGCAAAGTTCTCCTGCCAATTCAACAGGGTCGTTACTCGGCGTCGCGGCCGTGATAAGCACAGCGTCAGCACCAAGCCCTTTCGTCGCCGTCCGAACGACGCTCTTGACGTCTCCTGTATCCCGTCGAACGGCTATGTCAGCCCCAGACTCCCGTGCAAGCTGTACGGCCGTCTCGTCAAGATCAATGCCGATAACGAAGCATCCACTTGCCTTCAGCAATTGTATCGTGAGCTGGCCCAGAAGACCCAAGCCAATAACCACAACGGTCTCGCCGAGTGTGGGTTCGATCTGCCGTACACCCTGCAGAGCTATCGCTCCAAGGGTCGTGTAAGCGGCATCGTCCAGGGACACGGTCTTTGGAATCTTCGCGCAGAGATGTAGTGGGACCACCACATATTCTGCATGATTTGCATAGGATGCCCCAGCGCAAGCCACCCGATCACCGGCCTTGATGGACACGTCCTTGCCTCCAACCGCGATGACCGTCCCTGACACACTGTAGCCGATCGGAGCCGTGGACTCCAGCTTGTTCATGACGCGGCGATAGGTCGTGATCAGGCCGTACTGTCTCACCTGTTCCAGAACCTTGAGGACCATGTCGGGTTGAGATTTCGCGCGCGCGATCAGCGAGGAGCGCCGCTGACGAATCGAGGCCCGCTCTGTTCCGGCACTAATCAGCGAATAACGGGTTTTCACAAGCACGAAGCCGGGCTTGAGCGCGGGGAGAGGGACCTGTTCCACTTGAACTGAACCGGTTTTGTTATGCTGCGTCACTTGCTTCATGGGTCAAACCGCCTTGTTGTCATCTGTGACATTCACCACATCGGAAATCCGGATGTGATCCTTGATGAAATAGTACAACCCCACCACCGTCGTAATGAGGTAGCCCGTCTCATGGGTGACGATCGAGTAGCTCAATGCGGTCATCTTGTCAACACCGTACAATCCGATAAGCGCCGCGGTAAGAAAGGAATGATAGGTTCCTAAAGCCCCAGGAGCCGGTAATGCGAACGCGATGGTCGAGATCGTCAAGAGAATGACTGACGCTCCAAAATCGAGATTGTTCCCGGACATCGCGCTGAACGCGTAGAATGATACGTACAAACCCAATGCGTAGAAAAAGTAGATCAACAAACTGAGAACAACGATGCTCAATATCTTGCTCGGCATCTTCGTCACGGCGAAACCGGTGAGAAATGAATCGACAAGCTGCTGATAGCGGGACTCAAACCGTTTCGGCACGATGTGCTTGAGAATATTGAGCAGCCTGAACAGAGATTCTCCCTTAAAGAACAACAGGACAAATATCCCCAGGAAGAGGATGGAGCAGACAAAGAACAACGGCCTCACCGCATCAACGTTGTCGAAAAACGGATCCAACGAATGAGGAGAAAGAAATAGAACGATACAGAGGATAAACAGGAAGGTGACCATGTCGATGATCCGTTCGACGACAACGGTCCCGAACGCAGAGCTCTTGGAAATCCCTTCCGATCTTCCGATGGCAAACGCACGGGTGAATTCACCAACGCGCGGAAGGACATTGTTGACCATGAAACCGATCATGACCGCCGAGAAAAGGCTTCGAGAGGAGATGTTTTGTTTCACCGGGGAAAGCAGATATCCCCATCGAACGGCCCTCAGCCAGTGACTGAAGATCGCAAGCGGAATCGCCACGGCGACCCAGAGGTAATTGACATCCTGAAGGGAAGCCCAGAGGTCCTTCAGACTGACACCGCGAAACGCCAAGAACATGAACAAAGCGGCGACGAGAAAGCCGAAGGACGTCTGAAGGATCTTCTTGATTCGTGGTGGCATGAAGTGGTGTCTCTGGTTAGCGCAAGTCTACGACTTCTGTCCCTGCCGGTGCGGTGAATGCAAACGTCACGTCTTTGAGTCCGGTATTGATCTTGATATCCTGAACGTTGTAGGTTTTCTCGGTATCGTTGACATCGAGCATCTCAACTTTGCGAACGATCCAGGATCCCTCTTCCACCCACACCTTCATGGACTTGATGAACGACTGATCGTCCTTCGGGACGAGCTTCAAAGCGATCCATGTAGCCTCGGCCTTCTTTTCCTGTTGTACCAGGGATGCGTAGTAGTTCGTCGGCAGATTCAGCAGAAACTGCTCGGGGGTGAAAGAATCAGGCGTCTCCTTGTAACGATCGACAAGCACCTGTTTATTGACGGGTGAGTACGACCAGACAGTTGTTCCATCCGTAACGAGGGTCTGGTACTCCGTTTCAATCCGATATTTGTTTGGCCTCTTCATTCTGAGAGTACCGGAAAAATCCTGCTCGATCTTGGAAAAACCAAACCTGACATGTTGCGTAAAATGCGCTGTCGCATCCTGAAGAGAGTCGTACCTCTTCTGGAGTTGTTCGGTGATTTCCTTAACGCTGTATTCGTGCTGCTGGCTGAAAGCCAGAGTGCTCCCCAGCAGGAGCAGGATGATCCAGGAACTGCGCATCAGAGATTCCTCAATATAGCGTCGAGCTCAGCGTCGGTTTCCACGAGCACTTCCCTCGCCTTGCTTCCGTCAAATGGTCCCACAATCCCGGCGGCCTCGAGTTCATCGATGAGACGCGCAGCCCGCGAGTAGCCGACCTTGAGCCTGCGCTGGAGAAGTGAAACGGAGCCCTGCTGATGACGAACCACAATCTTGGCCGCTTCCTCGAAAAGCTCGTCCGTCGACACTCCGCCGGAGGTCCCGCCCCCCTTTTTCTTCTCGAAAACAGATGGAAGAATCGTTGGGTGACTGTATCCTTTTTGTTTCGAAACATGGTTGACAACGCGCTCTACTTCGTCGGTCGAGATGAACGCGTTCTGGATACGCACCGGCTTGGGGGTTCCGGCCGCGAGATACAACATGTCGCCATTCCCGAGCAACTGATCGGCGCCGTTCATATCCAGGATTGTCCGGGAATCAATTTTCGACGCCACTTGATACGCTATACGCGCCGAGAAGTTCGCTTTGATGAC
>JBGPAN010000116.1:0-9939 GCA_041480785.1 Bacteroidota bacterium
GGGACACGCGTTCGCAAACACATGGCATCGCTGAAGCGAAAAGCTCAGGAAGTCCGAAACGAAGTCCAGGAGATCAAGGCAAAAATGGCGGGTGACGAGTCGGAATCCCCCGCGTAGAAGTACTGGAGTTCCTTCAACAGCGATTGTGGACGAGACGCCGGGTGTCCAACCTCCGGCGTCTCTCCCCTCCATAGCACCGGAGATGCAGTTCGATCTCCCGCCCATCGGCAAGCACCACCCTATCTGCTGCCACATTCTTCATCACAGCTCTCACGATCATCACCCAACACTCGTCTGAAGAATATGAAAACGCATCTCACCCTCTCCCTCACAGTCCTTCTCGTGCTCGCAGCATTTGCCCAAGAACGTCAGCGGTCGACTTCGCTGCCGTGTGTTATCCCCACGCCCCGGCAAATGATCGCAGTATCGGAGCCGTTCAAGCCATCAGCGCGGACGCGCATTGTTCTGGGCGAGCGTACAACGGCAGAGGACAAGTTCGCGGCTGAACAAATCAATGCCCGTCTTACAGAGCTGCAGAAGGAGGCGCTCTCCCTGGTCAAAGAGGATGGGCTCAAGAAGATTCCCAGAAGCTTCATTTACCTGGGTTCACCACAAGGAGCATTCGCCCGGCAATGGCTGAAAAGCCACAGGATTTCGTATGGTCCGGAGCTCAAGAACGAAGGGTATCTGCTGGATGTGAGTCAGGATGGGGTGGTTATCATCGGAGAGTCGGCGACGGGGCGATACTACGGAGTGATGACGCTTGTACAGATTCTTGACTATCAGAAGAAGAGCCTGGTGATTCCCGGTGTATCGATACGGGATTGGCCACAGCAAAAAATGCGTGGTATTACAGACGACCTGAGCCGTGGTCAGGTCTCTACCATGGAAAATTTCAAGAAGATCGTCCGCTTCCTGTCGCGTCATAAGCTGAACGTCTATTCCCCCTACATCGAAGACATCTTCGTCTTCAAGAAATATCCGGCGATCGGTAAAGGGCGCGGTGAGATCACAGCCGCTGAAATGAAAGAACTCGACGTGTATGCGAAACGGTACCATGTTGAACTCATCCCGACGTTTGAGACGCTGGGGCATTGGGAGAACATCCTCATACTGCCGGAGTATGTGAAGTATGCAGAGTTTCCGGGGGCACACACGGTCAATGTTTCAGATGAAGCGGTGTACACCATGCTCGATGATATGATTGGACAGCTGAGCGATGCGTTCAGTTCGCCATACTTCAACATGGCCGCTGATGAATCGTGGGATGTTGGACTGGGAGCCAACAAAGATCGTGTGGCGGCGAGTGACCTTGCCACGGTACACGCGGAACATTACAAACGCCTGTTTGACATCATCAAGAAGCACAAGAAGAAACCGATGATGTACGGTGATGTCATCCTCAACAATCCTACCATCCTTGACAAGATTCCCAAAGACGTCGTCATCATCGACTGGCATTATGGGGCGCAAGATTCCTTCTCCAGCCCGGCCGCATTCAAAAATGCAGGGTTTCCGTTTGTCGTCTCGCCGGCCGTCTGGAATTTTACCGGACCGTTCCCGAACTACGTCAACACAATGATCAACGTACAGAATCTGAACAGAGACGGATTCCGGAACGGATCACTGGGCCTCCTGACTTCGAACTGGAATGACTATGGCGGAGAAGCCCTTCGCGAATTCAACTACTATGGATATGCATGGACGGCTGAGTGTGCGTGGCGACCGCTGGAAGCAGACATAGAGCACTTCGACAATACGTTCTTCCGTCAGTTCTTCGGAAACGAGGAGGCGGGGCTTCTCGGCCAGACAGCGTATGCATTGCTGTCAAATCCGCTCAACCAAATCAACTGGAACGAACTCTGGCGTCATCCCATGCTCTCGTCGCGGCAGTCACCGATGCCGATGCTTTGGCGACTGCAGAGTCTGGAGTCCACGATGCCGATCGTCCGGCAATCCGTTGCGAGGATGCAGGAGCTAGCGCCAGGCAATGCATCGCGTGGACGAGCTATTGATTTCGTTGCGCGACTGAGTCGTTGGTTTGCGCACAGGAATAACGTCGCAGAAAACGTGCGAAGCACCGTGCGTGATACAACAACCGGGGTTGCGAAGGATTCGCTCAGGAAACTACTGAGTGCGAATGTGCGCGGAGTTCTCTTGGAGCTTCGGCAGTTGAAAGAAGATTTTCGAGCGCTGTGGCTGGAAACGAACCGAAGTGCGAATCTCGATCTCCTGATGGCGCGCTATGATCGTCAGATCTCATACTGGGAAGAAACATCGCGGACATTTGAAGAAAGCGGGACGATCAACGATCCGTTGATTGAGAGTCAATGGATCTACCACCCACAGGCACACCCGGGAAAACGGGATTCCTCGGTTTCTCAGGTACCGAGGGCGTTCTTCAGGAAAGAGCTTGTTCTCAGTCAATCTCCGGTGAGCGCAAAAATCCAGCTCATTGGAGATACGCACGCGCGTCTGTGGGTGAACGACAAGGAACTTGGAGAAGTGTACGCACGACGCTCCCTTTCGCTTCTGGTCGAGCATCAGCGCGTGAAAATGTGGGAAGCTGGTCCGTTGTTGAGACCGGGTGAGAACGTCATTGCCATCGAAGTGGCCAACTACAACCGATTCGGCTCTGCAGGTGTCAACGTTTACGCCGAACTTAAATCGTCTCAAGGAACCACAAAGATCCTCAGCGATTCGACATGGAAGGTTGCGGCGTCGGTCTCGGATGGGTGGAGGGTAGCGGGACCCCAGGGGGCCGGATGGCTGGGGGCGGCTCCGAAACAATACCCAAATGAAGTCATTTCGCCAAACTTCGAAAATGGAAGACTCTCGTGGATCGAGCGTTGAACCTGTTGACGGCGAAACAATGGAATCAGGTTGTTCGGTTGCATAATGGATTTCTCAGAGATGGAAAAAGAGAGTTGTTTTTGCTATATTGCATTCCTTGACACCGACGTGAAAACGTCAACAAAGAATACGAGAGGATTCGGGGGAATATGAAAAAGTATGTGGTGTTCGGTTTGATCGCGGGGGTGACAATTTCTGTTCTGGCGATGTATTTCCGGAAGAAGAATCTCGCTGGCACGGAGTTCTATGGTTTCTTTGATTCATCGACCGTAGCAGATGAACTGTTCGGTGATGCGTTCGAAGAACTGCCGGACAAGCCGTAACGAACATTCTCCGCGCTTCGCCCGGGGGTAGACAGCGTCCTCTCCCTTCATCTTCATTACTTGTTCCGCTCGCTACGTACTTCCTTTTAAGATGAACGGCAACAGAGGCGCCAACACAGTGCCCTCGCTGCATCTGGCTCTCGCGCGAACTGTGCCGTCCACCACACCTCAGAACCTGATGAAGTCCGAGATTTCTGCCGACTAGACACAGGTTTCATTCCCGTTTCTTGCTTCGCACGGAAGGCTGCAGCGGTTTAGGTATGAGTTCTCCCACTAACAGATCCACGGACACATCTCCATTCGCGGTGCTGGCTGAAGCACTGCGCGCAGAGCGCGATAAACTCACCTCTGCCCGGACTGAAATCTCTCTCTTCAGCGGTCAGTTCCTCGGCTCGTTCGCAGGGTGCTTCTATTATCGGTTTGAAGTGCCGGAGGATCTGTACCTTCACACCGTCGAGCGCGTCTTCTTCACCTTTAGTCAGCTTCAACCTGTGACGCTCGAAGGGAAGATCATCACCCTTGCCAACCAGTTTGTTGTCGTTGCACTGCCAATGGACTTTGGCGCTGTTCTTCCCGAGATCAAGTGCCGATGGAATTATGATGAACACCTTCCACACGTCATAAAAACACTGGTAGGTGCCGACAAGTCTCACATAGTTGCATCGCTTCTCTTGCAGCCTGATCGACCGGAGAATGTTCAACCGGTCAGTCTGGATCCCGCCGTACGTCATGACACCACCCCGGACCAACTGGATGCACTGAAGAGAATCGCGCAGAACAGGGTCTCCTATCTCTGGGGTCCAACGCGGACCGGCAAAACACAAACACTGGCATTGGTCGCGATAAGTTTTCTCAGAGCAGGAAAGAGTGTGCTGCTTCTTGCTCCGAATGCAGGACAGGCTGATCAACTGCTCTCGAGGACCGTCGCCATTGGCAAGGAACTTGGCGTTGAGCTGTTTGGACTTGCCACGAGAGTTGGATTGCCGCTTGTTGAGAACAGTGCTGGGCTTGGATTGTTCTCGCTCGAAGAGGAAGTTGAGCTCAAAAGAAGTGATAAGAAGAGACAGCTTGAAGAACGTGTTGAGCTCCTGCGCAGGTATTGGAGAACAAAAGTTCATCAGTATCTGCATGACGATTTCTATACAAGGCTGAACGATCTTCGCGAACGGGCCAATGATATCAAGAAGCAACTTGAGAAAACACGCGACGAGATCAACGGCTTGAAAGACACGATCACGAGGGCACAGAACGCTTCGATGATCGAAAGACTGAAGACCGGCTTCAGCAAAGAGGCTGTTGCCGCTGCGCAAAAGCAGCTGACGGAGAAACAAGCATTGCAGAAAAAGCTGCAGCCGGTGCAGCAGGCCTTGACGACGGAGTTGATGCGTGCCGAATCTCAGACGCCGATCGACTCAACCGAGCTCAAAGAGTATCAAGCAGCCGTGAAGCGGATCGGGGAACTTGGGGGACTGAGAAGGGTTACCGATGACGTTGATGAGCTCAGCGCCGTTGATGAGAACGCTCTCCTGTCGTCGAAGCGATGCATGGCCACAACGGTGACGAGTTTCTTTTCCGACCAACGTTTTCGTGGCAGACGTTTCGACCTTGTTCTTGTTGACGATGCGGAGCAGATTCATCCTCCGTACCTTGCGGCGGCTTCGCTCTGCGCAAATGAAGCGATGGTGGTTGCCGGAGATCCGCTCCAACCCGGTCCGGAGTCATATTCGAAAGGCGACCTCGCGCAGACATGGTTGCAGAGGGACGCTTTTCTCATTGTTGCCCCACCCGGACAGCTCCATCAACTTCCCGATTGGGCAAGACAGAATCCGCGGTGGCCCATCCGGCTTTCATCGCATTTTGCAGCAACTCCTAAGCTCTCCCGATTCATGGCGTCTGTTTTCTTCGACGACAAGATCGATGTCGTCGATCAACCACGAGCAAAGGGAAACATTTTTGTTGTCGATACAAGCGATTTGAAATCGGTGTGCCGACAGTATCTGGGGAAGAAAAGCCTGTTGCCGTACAACGATCTTCAGACCAGACGAACGATCGAGCTGGCCAAGCACATATGCTTCCGAAGTCAGAAACATGCCTCCGAGGTTGGCATCATCGTTCCATTTCAGGGGACGACCCTCTTCACAAAGCTCCAGTTGCGACTCCAGGGAATTCGTCACGTTGAGGTGGGAACGCCGCAGATGTTCCAGGGACGACGAAAGAAGGTCATCATCTTTGATGCAACCATGGCGGGTGTGGATTACACTATGCGACAACTGGATGATAAGAAAACCAGTGAACACCGCATCGCGCGGTTGCTCAATGCGATATTCTCAAGCGTGGAAGAAGACCTCTATGTTGTCGCGGATTTCTCGCATTTCACCTCTGTGTATCGCGATCGATTACTGACCAAAATCCTTCTCCTCCTCCGCGCACAGGCAGATTCGGTCCCCGCGTTTGCCGCGACGGCAAAGCAATTTGACGATCTCGATTGGGATTCCCGGGAGCGGTTTCTCAGTCTGCAGCACGCGGCAGGCGGTTTGGCCGATAAGTTGGCGCATCCTGCGGACAACCTTGGCGCAGGGGATGCCGACCTGGAATTGCGGATGAAGCTGATAGCGCGGCAGCCATCGCAGCAACCATCCGGAGCTCGTAACTTTGAACAGGAAACGTATTTTGCGGTCCATCGTGTTCTGGCTATGCGGGAAGACGTCAATCTGCTTTCACAATTCGTCGGTGGTGATCTGTTGTTCCGCCACACCCTGGCAACAGAACAAGCGGCAGCGCGGCTGCCGATCGACGGTTGTACGAACGAAGAAGAGTTCCGAAAGATCATGGAGCGGTGGAACCTTCTCGTCTACGAAATGTCTGGCGCGGGCAAAACCGATCTCTCGTATTTCGCGAAGCACACGCCGGAAGCCCGGGTTCGGTGGGATATCTTCAACCTGCGCGCCTACTATTCGTCAGCAATGGAAGCAGTGGTCGAGGAAAGCAAGCACCGTATCGCAACGTCGGTGTCGAAGGTTTTCCAGGAGTGCCTCGGCAAGTCCCAGCCCGCCAATCCAGGTGAGTGGTCGACCGCCTATCTGAACTTTCTCGGAAAGATGGAAGCATACTTGGAATGGATCTCTGAGCAATTGCGGAGGTAGGACATACAGGAAAAATTTAAAATTAAAAATGAAAAATTAGAAAGGAAAAATTAGAAAGGAAAAAGGATCTTGCCCTAGACATTCTTACTTCTGAATTCTGAATCCTGACTTCTGGATTCTAATCACAAAAACCAAACGCTCCCACATTGGAATACATATTCAACATTCTTCTCGTTCTGTTCTTTGTTTTTCTCAACGGCTTCTTTGTCGCGACAGAATTTGCCATTGTCAAAGTGCGGCTGACGCAGATTGAGCCGCTTGCAGCCAAGGGAAACCGGCGCGCCCGCGTAGTACGCGAGATCATTACCCATCTTGATCGCTATCTCTCGGCGACGCAGCTTGGCATCACCATGTCGAGCCTTGCGCTGGGGTGGATCGGGGAGCCTCTGGTGGCCGATGAGTTGCTGCCCCTCTTTCGCCATTTTGGGATGGTGAACGAACACCTGATTCAATGGGTCTCGTTCGCAATCGCCTTCTCGCTCATTACCTTTCTTCACATCATCTTGGGGGAGCTGGGACCGAAGTGGTTGGCGATTCAGAAATCGAGTGCAACCGCGCTGTGGGTCTCCTATCCGCTTTCTCTGTTCTTCTCCGTTTTCAAGCCCCTAATCTGGCTTCTCAATATCTCGGCGAACGCCATTTTGCGTCTGGTGGGAATCCGCGTGTCCGGCAGCACTGATCTGGTGCATTCAGAAGAGGAATTGCGGCTGATCCTGGCTCGTGATCGGAAAGGATCGGAGGCGACGAAAGACATGGTTCTGAACGCCATGGATTTTCGGCTCAAGCAGGCGCGCCACTGCATGGTCCCGCGCACCGAGATGGTGACACTGTCGATTGCAGCATCCCCGCAGGACAATCTCAGAACGATGCGGATGAACAAGTTTTCCCGGTATCCGGTATATCGGGACACGATTGACAACATCGTCGGTGTCGTCTACACAAAGGACATTTTCAGGCTGGATCGCGATCACAGTCCGATGTTTACGATCGAATCAGTGTTGCGTGACGCCTGTTTTCTCCCTGAGACCGCAAGTCTGGAGAAGACCCTCGAGACCATGCTGCAGCGCAAGACGCATATGGTCATCCTTGCCGACGAGTACGGCGGGACCGCAGGATTGATCACACTCGAACTTGTTCTTGAAGAATTGGTCGGACCGATTCAGGATGAATATGATCGTGAGGCGCCAGAGATCACCAAACTGAGTGACGATGAATACGTTCTCGATGCGAGTGTGACGACGAATGAGGTCGAGCGCCTGCTCAACCAGGAATTGTCCCCAAAGGACATTCTTTCGATCGGCGCATTTGTCCTTGAGCAACTCGGTCACATTCCTGTCGCAGCAGAGCGGTTACAGGTTAATGGGATTGAGTTCATTGTCGAACAGGTGACCGACCGCGTGATTGACAGGATTCGTATTAAACGGTTGCCTCCTCCGGCCACGGAGGCCGAAACCGAGTAGCGCAGGTAAAGCATTACGGGGAGAGGGGTTCCTTGTGCAGAGGAGTGACCTCAGACGCTTTTGATCACCTTCACCACCCGCCACATGAACGTCACGTCTTTCTTTTTTACCACCATGGGTTCGTACTCGGGGTTCAGTGGAATGAGATGCAGGTAATGATCTTCGAGCTTCACGCGTTTCACGGTGTCCTCATCATTCACTCGCACCACACAGATGTCCCCTGTGCGCGCCTCCAACTTCGGACTAACGACAATGATGTCACCGTCTTCGATGCGCGGTGCCATGCTGTTCCCCTTCACTTCCAGCGCAAACGCGTTGGTGTCTTTGATATCGTCGACCGTGATGTACTTCTCAACGTAGTCGGGGTGAAACATGAGACTCGGTGCTCCCCCGGGGACAGATGAGAGGAGGGGGAGAGAAACCAGCTCGACACGTTTATAGCGGCCTGTTGGCAGAGGAATGACCTTGGACTCTCTGGGCGACTTCGCGTACAGATCCCCCTCGCCAGTAAGCAGCCAATGGGGCGTGACACCAGTGACCTTCGCGATGCGCATGAGATAATTGCTGTCGGGGACCTGCTCGCCCTTCTCCCATCGTTGGACGGTGCGTGTCGCGACGTCAAGTTTCGCCGCAAGTTTTGCCTGATCCATTTCCTTCTTCGTTCGCGCCTGCCGTATTCGTTGTGCGATTGATTGTTTCATAGCTCTGTCCTTAGAACGAGGGCGCTGTCCGGTACTGGTTAATTGGTGAACGGTTAATGAGTGCCGTGCCTTTTTGCATAGCCGCATCACATGACATTTTTGTCAATTTTTTTCTTGACAAGGCGACAAAAATGTCGTATGCTGGGTGAGGCAAAGATAGACAATTTTTCTGTTGCTGTCAAGGGGGGCATCAATAAATGATAGTCACGGTGAGTGACCGGTCGCAACGCGGCCGCTCGGGGTGACTCGGGTTTATAATAAGGAGGCTAGACTATGGGAGTGAATCGCGGTAGTGTCTACGTCGGCATGGGAGGCTGGGATCTGGAGCCGTTCAACAACGTCTTTTATCCGCCGCGGCCCCGGAAGGGCTTTCGGAAGCTGGAATATTACAGCCAGTTTTTCGACAGCGTTGAAGTCAACGCCACCTTCTATAATACATCGCTGAGTCCCGATCATGCGCGTCGTTGGCTGGACGATGTCTCGGGGAACAAGGATTTCGTCTTTACGGTGAAACTCTTCCAGGGTTTTACCCATACCTACACGGCAGCCTACAGCGATGTGCGCTCCGTGCATGGTCTTCTCGAACCGCTGGCCGCGGCAGGGAAAATGGGTGGCCTGTTGATCCAGTTCCCCTATTCCTTTACAAATATCAACGAGCGTAGAATGTATCTGATGCAACTCGCGAAGGCATTCCAGCCGCATCGCCTGTTTGTCGAGGTCCGGCATAACTCATGGAACAGTCCGCTGATGTACAATTTTTTTCAGGAGAATAAACTGCACTTGGTGAACGTCGACCTTCCGGGCATCAAGCAGCATATGCCCCTAACGTGCCAGTCATGGAACGGAGCTGCGTACTTCCGCATGATGGGAAGAAATGTGCTGACGTGGGACCGACCGCTTTCAAAGCATCACAGCGGAAATTATCTTGTCAGCGACCGGTATCACTATCTCTATAAAGATCGGGAGCTTGAGCATCTTCTCACGCTCATCGAGCAGATGCGACAGCGGTCCAGCACAACGTTCGTGGTCTTCCACAACGATCCGCAGGCGAACTCGCTGGTGAATGGATTTCAGCTGCGGCACATGATTCGTCACAAGCATCGTGTCCTTGTTCCGGAAAATCTCGTTGCGGCATTTCCGTCGCTGAAGCAGATCAGCGCGTCGGTGAATGTACAGCGTCCGTTGTTTGCGGAGGTGGCGTAAACACAAATCCGAAACTCTAAACTCTAAATCCTAGACAAATTCGAAAAACCCAAAACAAAATTTCCCAACGGTTTGGATTTCATCTTTCGATTATGGGATTTCTTTTGAATTTTGGTTTTCGTGGCTTCGAATTTCTTTAGGATTTTGGGATTAGGATTTAGAGTTTGTGCATGTGATCTGAGTGGGGAGGGTGTTGTCAGCTTTTCACTGGCTGTATACATTCTGCCGCGTCATTGCGGGGATTGCTGACGAGGGA
>JBGPAN010000117.1:0-9933 GCA_041480785.1 Bacteroidota bacterium
CAATTGTTCATCGCGACTACACTATCGAGGGGGCGACAAACTATCTCTACATTGATCCTGAGAAGATCATAGTTCGAAGCCCGGGAGTTGTTGTTCCCCCCATTACGATAGAGGATCTAAGAGGATTCAAGCCATCATGGCACAGCCCCAACCCGAAAATCATGTATGTTTTCAGTCAGATGAAGCTTGCCGAACAGCGGGGGAAAGGAATAAGCAGCATGAAGCAATTACCTTCTCTTGGATTTCCTCTCCCCACGTTTGAGATTCAGGCGAATACTTTGGTTGTGACGTTTGCAAGGACTCGTTTCGCTCATGGTAGAGCTGCCATGTCGGCTCAGGAGTACAAGGAATGGTTGTACATCCAGGCCCATCAACCGGTCACACGAGCTCAGTTCGCGACGGAGTTCAGTCTGCCTGCTAAGACTGCCCAGAACCACTTAAGCAGGCTCATTGAGCTTCGTGCCATTTCCTCCGAAGGAAAAGGCAAGGCGATAAGATATTACAGCAGAAAGGATTAGCGTGGCAGAAAGCGATGAAAGCTGATTCGCGCCACAAATAGCGCCAAGATGGCGCGATTCAGCACTTTTGCAGGATTGACGGAACGAATCGCGCCAACATTCGAGCCATCATGGCGCGATTCAAGGAATAGATAAAGAATCCAGCAGGTCGAATTTTGGCCCACCTTGTTCGCCTAACACGCCAAACGACCACGCGCCCGAAGGGCTGCATGTAGTTAGCGTTCTCAGCTCTGGGATTCTTGTTCCTGCTGCGTTGGTATCGGTCGCGCAAGGCGCCAACGGCAGCGGGCTAACCTGTTCGGCCATCTTCGACCTATCAGGGCGGACGGGCCCGCCTGCACTTTGTTTCGGCGGGCAGGCCCGCGTTCGCTTGCGCTTCCGCCTTCGCTCCGCAACGGCGGACAGGTTGTTGCGGCGGACAAACGCTTTGCCTAAGCATACACTGAAACGACCAACTGGAAGTTCATATATGTCTAGACCTTTTTCTATTCTCATCGCCATTTGCGTTTGCGCGACGATTTCAATTGCGCAGTACTCTCAAAACGCCGGCAATCCCCTCGCCAGTGGAATCTCCATCCGGGGAGGATTGGGACACCTGGCGATCAAGGACGAGTATATCTCGGAGGAAAAGTATTCCGGCACTCTCGGTTCTTTCAGTCTTTCCTGGCTCCAGGGTGACTCTACTTCTGCCTATCGTTTGGGTTTTGACTATTCCGGCTCGTCTGCTATCAGGAACAACAACGTTTCCGCCCAGGTTTCGCAGGCAGCGCTGAACCTGGATTTTCTTCGATCTGTCGGAAGCTTCCCCCTTCTTGGGCGTGACGTTTTTGCCTACGTCGGGCCGTCGGCAGACCTTTTCCTCTACTATCGACAACAGCACATCGCCAACGGGGGAAATGCGTCCTTCAATGCGTATTCGTTCGCGATGTTCTTCTCTCTGGATGTCAATTCGACACTTGTCATGCCGCTCTCATCGGGCTTTTCGGCGGAGACCTCTGCAAGACTGTCACTCCTTTCCATGGGCGGGCGACTTGCCGACATGCACGACAATAACGTTAGGTTTTTTAAGCTTGTATCAATCCTCTCGGGTCTGCGCGGTCATACGGAACTTCTGCTCCGCTACGATCTGAGCGATATCTTCCTTCTGAAAGCCGGCTATCGCTTTGAGATTTGTCAATCCTCCACGTGGAGCTATCTTCTCTCGGCAAGCGATAACCTCGTTCTCATTGTAACAGTGCGCATGTGAAGCGTGAAGCCATGACCATGCAGAAATCCATAGTCGCCTTTTTCCTTAGCTTCGTGGTTGCGGGGTGCAGCGAGATGATCGTCGGACCTTCCGATACCTCGCGCAACGTTGACGATTTTGAATCTATCGGCCAACTCATCAAGAGCCGGTATCCCTTTCTGCAATTCAAGCACATCAACTGGGACAGCCTGCTTGCCGTCTACCGCCCGATGGCAGGTCAGGCAAAAGGAGACGAAATCTATACCGTGTTGCACGATTTGCTGGCCGAATTGAAAGACGGACACATCGAACTTCGAACGGAGGGAGGATTCCCGACACAAACGTACGAATGGCCGCGCCTTCAAGGGGGGAAAGCCTACAATCCACTCGTCGTAAGAAAGTATTTTGACAGAGAGCTTCGCGTCGCCGGCGATGGGAACATGGAGTACGAAATACTCCCGGACAACATCGGCTACATCTATCTTGCCTCGTTCGCAGACGGGAACTGGGTCTATGACATTGACGGCATACTTGCGTACTTGTCGAATACGAAAGGCCTTATCTTCGACGTGCGAAACAACGGCGGCGGCAACGCAGACATAGCGAATGTTATCACCAGCAGGTTTTCGTCTGCACCCATCACGTATTCTGCCTATTTACCCGGTGGAACTCCGAGATGGACAGGCACGATTGTTTCTGCAGGCCAGTATCCGTACCATAAGCCTGTCGTTGTTCTGATCAACGGTGCAAGCTTCAGTTGTGCTGAACTGCTTCCGGAGCTTATGAAACAAATCCCTCAGGTCACGACAGTCGGAGATACGACGGGGGGCGGCGGGGGATCGAACGAAGTTTTCACTTTGCCGAGCCACAAACGAATCAGGATCCCTACATCATTTCTCAGACGCTTCAACGGAGAGATGATAGAATGGAACGGAATTCCCCCCGATATTCGCGTACCACAGACTGAAGCGGACGTCAACCAGGGGAGGGACAAGCAATTGGAGCGCGCCATCACCATGCTTCGATAGAATTCATCGGGCGCTTGAGCTCATCGCCCCGAGCAACAATTCCGACCAAAAGTCCCGATTAGTAGAATATCGGGACAGGCATGTCGGGGCAGACGGTTTGCCTAAACGTTAGGCGCAGCGAAGCGAACCCATGGGGTTCCTGCTCAACAGGATGCACGGAAACAGGAGGTGAACATGAAACAATTCGCGTATTTGATCGTCTCTTGTGGTTTTCTCTTTTCATCTGTCGAGGCTCAGTCTGTCTACCTTAGCGTTGGTGGCGGCTTCTCGACGATGAACCCGCCAGGCAACTATGCGTTCTTGTACACAGGCGACCGCATGTCGTCGCCAGGGAAGTTCGAAGAAATGACCGGACAAAAAGCTGACATCGGTTTCCACATCGCGAGTTCACTGGAATTTCGTTTGCGCGACGCACCGGTGAGTTTCACCGCAGGCTGGTCGTATACACAATTCTATGGCAAGTGTGATTTTGTCAAGGCGTTTTCTCCTCTCTGGTATAACACAGTCTTTATAAGCGGAGATCTGACGACCCGAAGCAACATTCTCAGTTTGAAAACCGGCGTGCAGTGGCAGATCATCTCCTCTTCAATCGCGCCCTATGCGAGTCTTGACCTGCTGTATAACATAGTCGGTGACACAAAGCTGAGCATAAACAATAGTTATGGCAACATCGAAGCGATTGTCGATGGCAATACGAGAATGGGACTGTCATTTGGGGGTGGGGCCCGTGTAGCCCTTCCTCCATCAATGGACGTCATGATCGGTGCAAACTACTCAGTGATCAATCTCATCACTCCGGACAATCAGGAGGCATCGAAAAGCGCAATCAATCTGACTGTAAGTTTGCTCTACAGGTTACTCTGAAAGCTGAGAATTGTCTCACGCAAAGTCCCGCTCCTGGATTTCGCTAGTGAGCGGGATTCTTAGAGCGGAAGCTCGCCGTCCCGTTCCTCGCAATGAATCAAAGCAACGTGTCATTGCGAGCGTTCTTTGCGAAGTCCCGCTCTCGGATTCAGCCTACGAGCGGGATTCGAAGAGCGGAACAATCTATCCTGACAAGGATGTGATGAGGGATCAGAATGCAGAAGTACTTCTACGTCCATATCATGACGAACTTCCTTCATAGTGTTTTGTACACTGGGGTCACGAATGATTTGAAGAGAGGGACCTACGAACACAAGGCGAGAAAAGGAAAAAGCTTCACCTTAAGATACAATGCGACGAAGTTAGTCTACTATGAGGTGTTTGAAGACGCATACGGCGCAATTGCCAGGGAGAAGCAGATCAAAGGTGGTTCGAGAAAAAAGAAGATCGATCTGATCAACAGCAAGAATCCAGAATGGAGAGACTTGTCCGATGACCTGTAGGTTCCTTCGTCGCTCCACTCCGGCAATGACTTGGAGCAAGGTGTCATTGCGAGCGTTTTTTGCAAAGCAGTCTATACACGGACAGATTGTCCCGCTCATGAGCGGGATTCAGAGAGCGGAACAAAGAGCGGAAAATATCGGGACAGGCAAGTCGGGGCAGGCCTGCCCGGCCCTCTTCGAACTGTATGGGCGGACAGGCGGTTTGCCTAAACGTTTGCCGCCATTTTGCGGCAAGGAGTGCTATGGAAACATATAGTCGATTTCTCTTCGCTGCGGTGCTCATCATCCTCTGTCTCTCTTCGGCAATTTGCCAGTCCCTTATGACTGGTTATGCCACCATCGAGGGTAGAAGGGTTTACTACGAGGTCAAAGGCCAAGGTCCTGCCATAGTCCTCATTCACGGTTTCAGTTTAGACACGCGCATGTGGGACCCACAGTTCGATGCCTTTGCTCGGTCCCATCGAGTCGTACGATACGACATTAGTGGGTACGGTCGCTCAACCGTCCCGGACACCTTGATTTCCTCCAGTAACGAGCTCGCAACGCTGCTCAAAGCACTTGGCATCGACAAGGCAACGGTTCTCGGCATGTCTATGGGTGGCAGCGTAGCCATCAACTTCACGCTCGAACATCCGGAAATGGTTGAAGCGCTTATCACGATCGGCTCTACACTTGGCGGCTACAGCATGCGGGAACCGAGGGCCACGCGAACACAACACCTGTTTTCACTCACACGTGATTCTGGGTTGGCGCTCGCAAAAGAGGCTTGGTTGAATGATCCGTTTCTGACACCGGTAGTCGACACTTCCGGTATCCGGGCAAAAATACGCCGAATCATTACCGATTGGTCAGGTATCCAAATGAGAAATCCAGCGATGGCCCGCTTCTTGCCGATTCATCCGTTGGCCATAGCAAGACTCGAAGAAATCAGAGTCCCGACACTGGCCATTGCCGGCGAACTCGACGATCCAAACCCGCTCGCTGTCGCCGATACAATTGCAGCCAGGGTTCCTGGAGCTAAGAAAGTCACGATCCATGGAAGTGGCCATCTGCTTAACCTTGAGCGGCCAGACGATTTTAACAAGCTCGTACTAGATTTCCTTAGGCAGAATATCAAACGCTGACAGCAAAACGGCGTCATTGTTGTGCTCTCAACTGTTCGGTATCACTCGGCAAAAATTTCTGATAGGTCGAATGTGGGTATGGTTATCGTAGTCTTGGCGTTCCTTTGTACGTTCGGTATTGAGCCAATGCCCGGCCTTGGTACCAAGCCGCTGCGAGGATGACCGGTTTTCCATCCGGCCAGGCATCTTATGAAACACAAGGACAAGGATGAACCAATGATGAGGAAGCAATTTGCTCTGGTGTTTGTTCTCTCATTGCTCGCTGGCGTGAATCTCAATGCCCAGTGGACTCGTACCAGCGGGCCGCACGCAGGCGCTGTTTATTCCCTGGCACTGTGCCCGGGCAGGACGGGTGGTTGGAACGTCGTTGCAGGAACAGAGGATGGCATTTTTCTATCCAGCGATAACGGCACGACATGGAATGCAAGCGGCTTGATGCACACTGCTGTCCTCTCTCTGGCCGTGGGTCCCGGCTCCGGCGGGACAGGCGGCTTGAATCTCTATGCAGGAACCAGGCGTCGCGGCGTTTTCTTGTCGGTCGACAGCGGCGCAACCTGGACTGCCACAGGATTGACAAACACCACAGTCATCTCTCTTGCAGTGAGCTCAACCTCCGGTGGAACAGGCAGCTCGCAGCTCTTTGCCGGCACGTATGGTGGTGGCGTCTTTCATTCAACCGACGACGGTGCAAGCTGGACTTCACAAAACATTGGTCCCGTGCATGCTGCGGTGTCGTCTTTTGCGGTGATCCCAACATCTGACGGGACAGGCAGCTCACACATCTTTGCGGGCAGTAGTGGTGGCGGTGTCTTTCTTTCGACCAACAATGGCGCAACCTGGACTGCAGTCAATACCGGCCTGAGAAACACGTATGTCCGGTCGCTCGGAGTGATCGTCGATGGGGCGGGCCGGTACAATCTTCTCGCTGCGATAGAGCAAGGCGCAGGGGTGTTTCGTTCCGCAGACGACGGCGCAACCTGGTATGCGGCCAATCGGGGCTTAAGAAACCCCTTCGTTTCCTCTTTCGCCGCCGTTGGTCGGTATCTCTTCGCAGGTGCCGAGTGGGGTGAGGTGTTTCTTTCCACGAACTTCGGGAGAGCCTGGACGGCGATAAATGGCCGCGTCGTTAACACCGTCTTTTCGCTCGTGGGGAGCCCTATCGGCAAAAGTGGCTGGACTCTTTTTGCCGGAAGCGATAGTAGCGTCTTTGTTTGTACCCGTGAACCTAACCGGGACACAGTCTACACCAGGTATTACGCCGCTCTGGAAAATGCGGAACTGGCCTTCCATCTCAACTGCAGTCGATCGAGTGGGACGGAGAATGTGCAAGGCATGGCTGCGCTCGTAAACCTGGAAGACTTCGTCATGGGCGACAATCTCTCTGTGTATGGTTTTCCTGCTGACCTGACAGTCTTACAGCGACTCCGGAAAATGCAATTCCTCGGTGATCGATTACCCGTTTTCCCTTCTTCCATTTGTTCCCTCCCAAGTTTGGAGGATCTGGATGTACGGAGAGGTGTCTTTCCGTCTCTCGCCTCCGGATTTGAGCGTCTCACGAAACTGCGCAAGCTGAACCTGCCGGATGGCGAACTCCGGGAGCTGCCCGAGACGATAGGCGCCCTTTCATCTCTCGAGGAGGCTGCTCTGGCGCACAATGCTCTTTCCAGACTCCCGGATGGTTTTGGTGAGCTGAGGAGCTTGAGAGTTTTGAACCTGGAGAACAACGCGCTGGAACAGCTCCCCGAAACGATTGGAGGTCTTTCTGCTCTCGAAGAATTGAACCTTCGCACGAACGCGATTGAAGAACTTCCCGCGGGGTTTGGCGGCCTGTCGAAACTCCGGGTCCTCAGAATTTCTGACAACCGAATAAGTTCGCTTCCAGGTGGTTTCTACCATCTGAGTCGTCTGGAAGCGGCCGACCTTTCCCTCAATCAACTGACGAAGGTATCTGCAGAAATACAGAAGCTCAAGAAGCTCGCGTATCTCAACCTCTCCTTCAATCAACTTGAAACGCTGCCTGCGGAATTTGCAGACCTTGTGCAACTGAAACATCTCGATCTGTACGGCAATCGCATGACAACAGAGGAAGTTGAACGAATCAAGAAACTTCTTCCCAATTGTCTCGTGCACGCAGAAGCCCAGAATGTTTTTCAGCCCACGACGGTATCCGGAGCGATGTGGAAGGAATTCCGTGACGACAGTCTGGGTATTGCGTTCTTGTATCCGGCAGAGTACAGTCTCGATGTCTCCCGAAGAGATTCTACCGACCGTGAAGGGAGGTACAAGCTGGTCGCGTCGATGTCGATCGTGGACTCAGGATCTGTCGAAGGGGATTCCTCGGAATTCAACGTGGAATCGGAATCCAGGCTCACGGTGATGGTCGGACATTTGAGCTTCGTGAATTGCGCAGATCAATCTGGTTTCGAGAATACTGGAACCGCCGTGCAAGATTCCACCGAGGTTGATGCCACTGAGGGTCACAGGGGGTGGGTGAGCTTGGGTCGACAGGGCATGCAAGAGGATGCTTCGCTGATCAGCCTTGGTCCATGGAGAGGTATGGAAGGGACGAACTACACCGGTGCGTTTGGTCACAATGCTCGGGGAGAATCGAGCGGGTATCTTGGCCTGAAGGACTTCTTCGCGGGCTTCGCCTTGTGGAAAGGGCCGCGAGACTTCAACGTTGCGGTCTCCTTCTTTTCCGATCGGTCAGAAGGAGCAACTTCCTTTCACAACGTGCTTTCATCGTTCAAAATCAAATCTCCCGACAAGCCAAAACGGTGAGCGCCGTTTGCCGAAAGGAATGTTCAATGAACACGCGCTTCGGATCCCGGGTCTTCCTCCCATTTTTGGTTGCTCTTTTCTCCAGCCACTCTTTTGCGGGTGGGAGCGATGTTGGTGTCAGGAATTTCTTCTCCGAAGGAGCCCTTCGGGCCTGACGGCACAGAAAGACCCAGTCATTCCTGTCCCGACCTTCGTCGGGATAGACTCCAGCAGGAATCCAGAACCAGGCCTGAGGCTATGTCCTGGACCCCTTCTTTCGAATCCTTCGACAGGCCCTTCGACAAGCTCAGGGTGGTGCTCAGGATTCGACCCTGAGTGTAATCGAAGGGTCGAAGGGGTGACTTGTGTTCTTTGTTCTTGAAGGCCGCTCCTCGTCCGTCAGGACGAAAGTCCTGACGGCACAGAAGTAAAAACGAAATGCGCCATTGCGCGCTAGTTGCACTTGCCGTTCATGGCTTTCAGAAAGGAGGGAAATGCATGAAGAAGGTATTGAGCATTCTGATATTGGTGACTTCCTCATGGATTGGTGCTGACACGTTGTATGCCCAATGGGTTCAACAAAACGGAGGCACCAACGCAATTCTTTCCGACGTGGTGATGCTCGATGCAACGACCGCGATCGCTGTCGGAAGAAATGGTTCAATCCTCAGGACGACAAACTCCGGCGCGACATGGATTGATGTAGCTGCGCCTCTTTCATTCATCCAGCCATGGAGCGGTGTTTCCTTTTTTGACGCATCGAATGGAATCGTCGTGGGAGATCATGGCGTTGTTTTGACAACGTTGAACGGAGGTAAGAACTGGATCTGGCACCAAGTTCCCGGAGGGCAAAAATGTCTGTCTGCTCTTCATGTCGATCCCAGTAGTGTCTATGTCGGCGCCGACTCCGGTTGGGTGTACCATACGTCCGACACCGGGAGGACATGGGCTTCCGAAAAGATCAGCCAGTGGCCAGTTCGCTCGCTCTTTGTGTGGCGCGGCACCACCCCTTTAATCGGTGTCTCGAAGTATGCGCTCACCCCGTTTTCAGTTTGCACACAGTATGTGATTCCACCTCCTTCATGGAGCGAATCAATCCTGACGAACTTCCAGGGCCTCGGGTCGGAAGCATTTGATGCAGAATTCTGCAATGGCGGGGGTGCGGGGTTTATCGCTGGAGTCCAGGGAGACCTTCGCTCTGCACCGACAATCCTGCGAAAGTCGATGTTCGATACTGCGTGGCGTCAAGTGTCCACAGGCATCTTGCGGGACGGTACATTGTTCAAGGTTTCGGCTCCATCTGCCAATGTGATCTACGTATGTGGGAGTAACGGCATGATTTACAGGTCCTCCAATGGCGGAGATGCATGGCTTGACCAAACTGTGAAGACACGGCGGAATGTGAACGCGATCTTTTTCTACGATGAGAACCATGGCTTTGCTGTCGGTGATTCTGGACTGATACTCTATACGTCAAACGGTGGTCTTACAGGCGTCGGAGATCGGGGAGGTTTTCCTCCGACGAAATTTGTGCTTGAGCAGAACTATCCCAATCCGTTTAATCCAAGCACGATCATCGAGTTTACACTACCGTCGGCGTCAGCTGTCTCTCTCTACGTCTTCAACGTACTCGGTCAGGAAGTTGCGTCCCTTGTGAGTGAACGGAAGGATGCCGGCTACTATCGTGCGACGTGGAACGCCAACGTCCCCAGCGGCATCTACTTCTATCGTCTGCAGGCTGGAGAATTAGTGGAGACAAAAAAAATGATATTGTTGAAATGAGTGCCAAGCAAAGGTGCTGATGATCTTGTCCGATGAAAAGTTTGGACTACGGTAAAATCCTATCAGCCGTATAGCAAGAGGTGGTCGTGAGCTGAGAGGCGAAGCGATAAGCCACCCGACAATGTAGCC
>JBGPAN010000118.1:0-9924 GCA_041480785.1 Bacteroidota bacterium
CGCAACAAAGCCCACGAGGAAACCTTTCTCTTCTGTGTACTTCGGCTGTTTGTGAACAATGCGCTCGAGGGCAATCCGGCACGCCTCCTGAGGCGACTTGCCACCACGCATTAACTCGACAATCAAAAAACTCCCGGCGACCTTAATGACAGCTTCTCCGGTGCCAGTCGCAGTGGCTCCTCCGACATCACCGTCAACATAGAGGCCGGAGCCAACGATCGGCGAGTCCCCAATCCTTCCACGTATCTTCCAAGCCATTCCGCTTGAAGAGCAACCGCCCGCCATGTTCCCTTTCCCATCCATTGCCAGAAGGCCAATGGTGTCATGGTTGTTCTTGTCCACCCTGGGGGACTTGTAGTTGCTCGTCTTCATCCATTCTTTCCAGGCTTTCTCAGCCTGGGGAGTCAGGAGATTCTCTTTCTTGAAACCGTTTTCCAATGCAAACTGTAGAGCTCCTTCTCCAGCGAGAAATACATGCGGGGTTTTCTCCATCACAAGCCTTGCAACGGAGATCGGGTGCATGATGTTCTCAAGAAACATCACAGAGCCGCAGTTGCAGTCACCATCCATGATGCAAGCATCGAGCGTGACTTTTCCATCGCGATCCGGGAAGCCCCCATAGCCGACAGTCGTCACTTTCGGATCGGCTTCAGGAACCATAACCGCTTTCTCAACCGCGTCGACGACGGTTCCGCCGGTTTCGAGCGCCTTCAACGCCGCCTGAGGTACTCCCAACCCAAACTCACCCCACGTCGAGAGAATGATTGGACCTTTTCCCGCTGAGCCGGCGTTCGACAGAGCACTCTCGCTCGATTCCGAAAATGAGTTGTTCACGATCATTGTTGCGGCACCTGCGAGTGACGCGGTCTTAATAAATGTTCGACGTTTCATCGGCACTTCCCTTGTTTATGAATACCTTCTAGTTCCATTGCGCCAGCACTTTGCCGGTCTTGCGATCCACAAAAACGAGCGCTGTACGCTGCGCCGGAACGGTGATGCTCAACGGCGTGTTTGATTCTCGATGAGTCCATTTGATGTCCGTATCGCGGTCACACTCGGAAACGAGCGTATAGAGTACGGCGTCGTTGAACACTGTCGGTACGATCAACACCGACGGATTCTGCTGTTCAACTTCGCACGTTGATACGACTCCAGCCTCCTTGAGGGCGTATCGATAGAGAGCCGCTGTCGTGTCCGGCGTATCGGAGATCTCTACAGGCAACGGGGACCAGAGGATCTTGCCTTTCCCCAGCCGAATAATCGAAATTGCGGATATTTCGCCTTCCTTGACGACAGACTTCTCGATGCGTTGAAGTTTTTCGCCGCGATAGCTGAGTCGGTATTCTTTCCGGTCGATGACGATGGCCTCTTCTTGTGCCACTGGGCGCGTGGATGCATCGATCCCGAGTTGTTTCAACCGCTGTCGTTCCAACCAATGTTCGTTGGCGTCGATAGCGCCAGTGAAGAGCAACGTCGCCCCTTTGTCAACGATCTCGAGCAATTCATCCCAGGCGTGGTCACTTAGCACCCTCGCCGAAGGGAGAATCAGAAGTTGAGGAACTTCTTTCAGCAGATGCAATCGATATTCCGATACCGCTCGCATAGGAACGTTGCAGTGATAGTACATCGTGCGCACAGACTGGCGTGTGGCATCAGAGGCGGAATTTCGCGTCGAGAACATATTTGAATGCGGAATGACCAAAACCACTCCTTCTTCCTGCTTCCCCTGCATCAGATGTTTCTGAGCAGCAAAAAACCGTGTATATTCTGTCACAGCGCTCAGTTCCGGTTTGGCGGTACCATCTACGCGGAACAACCCAATAGCTGGTTCATTATCTGATTTCATAAACGGATTGGTGTTCCAGATCCATTCGATGAACCCGGCTCCGACAACCCCCATCGAAATCGCGAGCTTGCGTTCAAGGAGCCGTGCAGCATCATTCTCTGTTCTCCAGGCACTCCCATCCATTTTCTCGTAGAACATGACGCCTGTTTCCTCAACCAGATTGGGCTTTCCCGGCGCCTTTGTAAGGACACTATCCCAGACAAGATCGTCATTCAACCACCAGTTGTGGATGCACGTGAACTCAACGCGATCGCTGAAGAACTGAGGATTGGGCCTGTCTCCAGTTCCACCCTCATCCTGCCCAACGGTGATGAACTGATGAGAGTTACCGTTACTTCTGATCGCCGAAGTCATCTGGTCAATCCACAATCGAAACATCTCCTGCGCGAACAGCCGATAGTCGACCGCTTTGATGGGGCGATGTTCATTGAAGATGTTCAGATCGGAAAAATCCTGCGGCGAAGGCAGCGAAGCCGGCTCATCGGCCGAAGCTCGATGCATCTCCTGGATCTGCATGCTGTTTTCGGAATCGCCGTCCGCCTCCGCCCTGCTCTTCAGCCAAACGGCCCAGGCTGCTCCCTCGAATCTGTCATAGTTGGGGCGACACGTCCATAGCTGCTTCGGATTGCAGAACGATGGCTCATTGATCAAATCCCAAAAGAGATCGTTAACAGACCGGAATCTGAGGGCGAGTGCACTCACAAATTCCTTCTGCGCGTTGACAGAACGCGGATCAAGATAGGGATTTTCCCCGCCCCATTGTTCAGGGACGAACGCGAACAATGTGAAGATCAGAGGAATGTCGTATTTCCTCGCTGTCAGGACAAACGCATCCAGCGCCCGGAGAGTGACCTCATTGGGAGCGCCGACATCAAGCATCATGTTCTTCCAACCGGTCCATATTCCGGTCCTAACCATGTTGATCCCGGCCTGCTTCATCTCAGCGAAGTCCTTGTCCCAAAGAAACGGATTCGGCTCCAGGAGGAACTTGCGATGTACATCAGAGACCATATACGTCGTGCCGGTGACGGGGTACGGTTTTCCGTCCCGAAGGATGTAGTTGCTGTCCAGCCCGTACGTCCTACCCGACGAAATCAGCTGCTCATCATAGATCCAGAATCCCGTCGTATGTCGGAGAGGGACATCACCCGTTGGCAAGTGGAGCGATGCAACAATGCGATAGAGTCCTGGCGCAAGTTTCCTCTTTCCGCTCAGTGTTGCGGTGCCCAACGCGACTGCACCCTTTCCTTGCAACGGAATCTTCATCGAATCTAATGACTTGCCTTTGGCATCTTGGAGATCAATTTCGCATTCCCTCTTTGCGAGCTGTTCGACATCCCCCTTCGGCCGTCGAAATTGCACGGTCACCGACGGAAGTTCACCATCACGGTACGAAGCGAACGAAGTTCGGACTGCAAACTCCATTGCACCTTGCAGGGCCAGGTCGGCGAGAGTGCGGATCGCCTTCGGTGAAATCGAGCCGGAGAAATTGGCCAGGACCCAGCGTCCTCCTGCGTAGTCTCCCTGCAAGCGATCAATTTGAATAATCGGAGCGGCTGCTTTGCGGCCATCTTTGTCGAGCCCAAGCACCAGAGGCTCTAAGCGTGCATCCCGCGCCCCTCCTGTTCCATCCTCGTCGGGAAAGTCTTTCGTTACTGTGAACCGAACATAGAATTCGTAGACTTCCTTCGCCTTGAATTGACCTGCAAGCTCATCGGAGCCTTCAAGTGCACCCGCACCACGGTATGTTGTGATGTCCGAAGTTGAGACCGGGAACGCTTGGGTGATCCCCAGTTTCTTGTGGTATGCTGTCTGACGAACTTCTTTGCGCCATCCATCCTTGACCTTGACCACTGGTCTCGAGAATGGAATCCCACCGAGGTTCAACCAGGTTCCGCCTTCGCGAAGATAGCGGGAGACAGAAACCCACGCCTCCTTGGGAAACGCTGATCCATACGGCAGAACAAGAAGTTGAAACGAGGCGGGAGTGAGCTTGTCTTTGAGGTCATTCAATCCAAGAAATGCAATCTCGTGGCCAGCGAATGCACGCTCCAGAATCGACCGATCCATCGTCATGCCATCTTCTGCCGGGAACGACGGTTCGAAGAAAACAGCGACCTTTGACTTTTCATTCGGGGCCATTGAGCGACTGGATGCAAGTGAAGAAACCGAACTCGCAACCGACCCAATCGCCAAACCGCTCGCTGCTTTGAGAAAATCTCGTCGACGGATTTTCATAGCTCTTACCTCGCAGTGACAATGATTTCATCGACAAACAACCACGCCTTGCTGCCTGCCCCTTTGTGCCACTCCGGACAGACACCTATGTTCTTTGCCCGCACCCGCACGTATCGCGCTTTGACCGATTGAAGATCCACAGCGAAATCCTTCACTCGGATCATCTCATCTTTCTCGCTCACCATATTCGAAACAACCGTGGAGTTGAGAAATGTTGATCCATCTGATGAAAAGGAGAACTCGACACTGTGCGGGAAGAAAATCCATGAATTGTTGTCCTGCAGACATCCGAGTTGAATGCGAGAGACAGGCTTGACACTTCCAAGGTCGATGACAGCATCGAGATCTATTCCTTCATATCCCTGCCAGGCGCCCAATCGAAAGTCGGTACTGCCATGTTTTCCGTCGATCAACGCGTCGTCTCCTCCCGCGGTATACTGCGGGCTGTAGCGCGTACCGAGTGTGATCTTACCCGGCGGAGAGAACTTCGAGTAGGCAGCCCGAACGGTCCGGCTCTTTAGGAGGCCTGATTTTTCCGCATATGCAAAGACGGTCTGGCTCTCTTTGAGGAGAATAGGCTTTGTGTACTTTTGATAGCTTCCGGAAGCGGTTCCGTTCACCAGCGCAAAGTAGACCGACGAACCCGGGGTCAACGATGACATCGAAATTTCCACCGAGTCAGCAAAGACAATCGATGCCGCCTGGAGAATTGGCGCCGTCACGACCCCTTGTGCCGGAAGAGCGGGCGGGACATCCCCGGCTCCGGATCCCCACGTATGGTTGGGAATGGGACCCATGACAAAGTCTATTGTGCCACCGCTGAGGATATCGTCATGACTGATGAAGGAATGTGTGTATGATGAGCCTTTGAAGGAGGCTGATTGAATATAGGGACTGGCGGCTGAATTCCCGGACGTCCTGATCACAAACTGTTTTCCGTTTTCCAGCCGGAGCGTCACCCGATCAAATAGAGGATTTCCTATGGAATAGTTTGGAGTTCCAGGAGTCACGGGATAGAATCCCATCGTGCTGAAGACATACCACGCAGACATCTGCCCGCAATCATCGTTCCCGCACAATCCATCCGCCTCAGGTGTATACAACGAATCAACGATGCGCCGGACAATTCCCTGCGTTTTCCACGGTACCCCGGCGTCGTTGAAGAGGTACGCCACGTGATGGCTCGGCTCATTGCCCTGAGCATACTGACCAACCATACCGCTGATGTCGAGTTGATTCCTCCCCGACGTACGAGTGTCTGCCGCAAACAACTGGTCAAGCTTTCGGACGAAACTTTCTTTTCCCCCATGGAGCTGAATAAGTCCCGGAATATCGTGCGGAACGAAAAAGCTGTACTGCCAGGCATTTGCCTCTGTGTAGTTGAATGTCACCGCTGTCGCGTCAAACGGCTCGAACCAGCGGCCATTCTCCCTGGCTCGCATAAACCCAGTAGATCGATCAAAGAGGTTGCGGTAAAACTGGGCGCGTTCGGAGAATTCTGATTCGATTTCCTTTTTCCCCAACGCTCCCGCTAACTGAGCAATACACCAATCATCATAAGCGTATTCCAGAGTTTTCGAGACCGATTCCGATTCGGCCTCGGACGGGATGAAGCCGCTCTGGCGATAGGCCTTCAAACCAAAATGCTCGAGTTCGGCGCTGTGCTTCATGGCGACCAGTGCCCGTTCGGCGTCAAAACTCCAGATGCCCTTCATAAATGCATCGAGAATAACAGGAACAGAGTGATAGCCGATCATGCAGAAAGTTTCGTTCGAAGCCAATTCCCAGACGGGAAGCAAACCGGACTCCTCGTACTTGGCGAGAATCGAACGGACGAAATCCAGTGCTCTTTTCCGGTCGATGATTGTGAACAATGGATGCTCGGCCCGAAATGTATCCCACAATGAAAACACGGTGTACATCTCGAATCCCTCGGCCTTCCGAGTCGTACCGTCCATACCACGATACTGACCATCCACATCGCTGAACACGTTTGGCGTCAACATCGCATGGTATAGTGCAGTATAGAATGTCCGGCGCTGATCTGACGTCCCCCCGTCCACCCAGATCCTGTTCAGTTCGTCGTTCCAGATCCTTTCTGCAGAAACCCTTGCTGCATCAAAGTCCCAGCCCGGCATTTCAGCATTCAGATTGCGGCGGGCTCCGGCAACACTGACGGATGAAAGAGCGACCTTGAGCACGATGGATTCTCTTGCTCCTGTCGAAAATCGCACGTATGCTTTGAGATCGGTTCCGGTTGCCTTCCGCCGTTGTGCTTGAGGCTTGCCATCCATTGCGATGCTAAATGACTTGAAGGGTTTCGAAAACTCTGCCACAAAGTAGATGATCTGGTTCTTGGCCCAACCATCAGATCGTCGGAATCCTACGATCTCACGATCCCCGGCGATTTGCAGGCTCGACTCAATCACTCTGTCCACCCCAAGTCCATGCTTCAGGTCAACAAGAACGAGGGCGCTATCCGTTCGTGGAAAAGTGTAACGATGCACACCGACACGCCTCGTTGCAGTGAGCTCGACGTTGATGTCCTGATCGACAAGCCTCACCCTGTAGTATCCCGGCGATGCCGATTCCTCTGAGTGATTGAAGTTAGCATGGATGGCATCGTGGAATTCGAGTTTGCCGATTCTCGGCATGACGAGAATGTCGCCATAGTCGGCTACGCCAGTTCCACTCAGGTGGGTATGACTAAAGCCAAGGATCGTCGAATCCGAATAGTGATAACCCGAGCAGGCATCCCATCCTTCGGTGCGAGTATCCGGGCTCAGTTGAACCATCCCGAAGGGAAGCGAAGCTCCCGGGTATGTGTGCCCATTTTTCGCGGTTCCGACGAACGGGTTAACCAACTTGGTGAGGCTGCGCTGCGCCAGCGTCGTGGAAAAGACGACAGCTACGACGAGCACCGTCGTACAGACGATTCTGGTGCGAGAAATGTCAGAGGTCCGAGCCAAGATTCAACGGTCCTATTGAACAGTCAGCATTCTCGGAGGGATCTGTTGCTTTAGGATGCCCGGCCCCTCGAGAGAGACGAAGAGGTCAGAGGCTCCGCCTGACTGGAAGTACCACACTTCCAGTTTGTGCTTCCCTTTGTTGAGTGTCACCTTGACGTTGAGTTCGATCGTGCCGTGGAGTCCGTCGTTGTTGATCAACAATTTGTCATCGAGAAACAACTTGCTGCCGTCATCTGACGCACTGTAGAATGTGTAGTCGCCATCGTTCGGAAGATCGATGAAGCATTTGAACTGGAATCCGTAGTCCCCCCAGCGATGAGGAAGTGATGTGAAACTCAGATCGAATGTCCTCCCTGACCTTAAGGGTTTCATCGCAGCCATGTTGGGCAGCAGAACCCAGACATCCTCAAAATAATTGTATGCAATGCCGTTGACGCTCGGGTCCACAGTCAGAAATGAGGTCGTGATAGGTGCACTCGCTTTTGCTCCGGGGATCAAGAGCATTGCTTTCAGCGTCTGGTCACCTTTGATGGGTATCGGCTTTGCGTATTTCGGTGACGACGTGGATGGGTCGTGCCCGTCGAGCGTATAGTAGATCGTTGCGTCGGGAACAGGGCTTGATATCGTCGCGAGAGCGTCTTTGAAAATCACCTTCCGGCCACCTACTCCAAGCGGCATCGGGACGCGGAAGTTGATGTCCCGCAATCCGAGGCGCTGATAGTGCGGCGTCATCCTCTGCATGAAATCCTTGAAGTTGCGCTGAGACTTATCCGTCCAGACGACTTCGCTCAACGCTATCATCCGTGTTGCCGCCATATATTCAACCTGCCGGTAGTTCGGCATCCACTCGGTCCAGACATTTCCTTGAGCACCCAGGACGTGTTTCGATTCTTCAGCCGTCAATGCTGCGGGAACTGGTTCGTAGGAATAGACCGTATCGATCGGCAGAAATCCCCCAATCGCCTTTGGCTCACCCGCCACACCCTGATAGTAGTCAAAGTAACAATGCGACGTCGGAGTCATAACAACATCGTGCCCCGACTTCGCTGCTTCGATTCCGCCCTCTATTCCCCGCCATGACATCACGGTTGCCCTTGGCGCCAGGCCGCCTTCGAGGATTTCATCCCATCCCACGAGACGCTTCCCGCGGGCATTAAGCATTTGCTCAACCCTCTTGATGAAGTAGCTTTGAAGCTCCTGTTCATTTTTCAGACCATTGGCCGCGATCCGATCCTGGCAACGCTTGCAGTTGCTCCATCGGAGTTTCGGACATTCATCGCCTCCAATGTGAAAGAACGGACCCGGAAAGAGACCTGACACTTCATCGATGACCTCCTCGACAAACTGGAATGTCTTTTCACTGCCCGCACAGTAGACATCATTGAAGATTCCCCATTCCGTAGCGACCGTGAATGGTCCCCCCGAACACGAGAGTTCAGGATACGCTGTCAGCGCAGCCTGAGAGTGACCTGGCATCTCAATCTCGGGCACAACGGTGATGAAGTGCTGACGGGCATACTCGACGATCTCCCGAACATCCTCCTGTGAATAGAAACCACCGTGCGGCGTTCGATTGCCCATCGTTTCTTTCCGCCAAGCACCGGCAGTCGTCAATCGCGGATACTTTTTGATCTCGATACGCCACCCCTGATCCTCTGTCAAATGCCAATGAAACGTGTTCATCTTGTACGAAGCGATCATGTCGATATACCGCTTCACTGAATCCTTTGGGCAAAAATGCCTGCCGACGTCGAGATGCATCCCCCTCCACGAGAATCGAGGTCTGTCCTCGATCCGTACACATGGAATTGACCACGTCACGTTCTCTGATAATCCTCCTTTTTCAATCTCTACGGGCAGGATTTGATACAGCGTTTGGACCCCGTAGAAAGCACCGGCAGGAGTGGTCGCATCAATACGAACGAGCTTCCTCGTTACCGTCATCTGGTACCCCTCAGGGCCAAGCATATCCTTACCGGAGAGTGAGACGATGATTGCTTCTTCGAGTTTGTTCCCCGAAGAAAGAGGCGCGACCACGATCGGATATCCTGTCGCCTTCCTCAACCGGGAAGCGAGTTCCTCGGCGACGCGCTGAACGTCACCCAGGCCGCCGTAGAGGACGCTCGTCGTCTTCGTGACAAGGAAACTCCCGTCATCTTTCTTCAGAGAGAGAGGTTTGGGAATAATGGAGATCGCAGACTCATCCTTGGCTTTGATGGGATCGGGAGAGCCGACGACAATGAAGGTGCTAAGGACCAACATGATCAGGATTCTGAAGATTGTAAGCGTCATGGCTTCTCAATGTATGGATGTGAAAGGATAGACTGGTGGGACAAAGACTATTCGCTCCGCTTCCTGTGGCGGAACCGATCAAGAGAGACGGCTATCACGATTATTGCACCGGCGACAATTTCCTGCACCCAGTTTGGCAGTTCCATTTTTGTGCAGCCGTTAGCCACTGTTGTCATGATGAGAGCTCCGACGAGGCTCCCCATGATGCTTCCCTCTCCGCCGGCGAGGCTTCCGCCGCCAATCACGACCGCAGCGATGATATCCAGTTCCATCCCGGAAGCGGTCGTGGGATCTCCGACCGTCAGGTATGAATACTGCAGCACCCCGGCAAGCGCCGCGATCGGGCCACGCGATGGTGAGCTCAGAATGTCGAAGGCATGCTGTGGCGACGTATCGAGGCCAAGTTCGCGTCTGCGGCTGATTTCGCTCAGGCCGATTGCCGCCAACGGACCTATCAACGCGAATCCGGCTGCGAGCGGGAAGATGAGCGGAAGCAGGTCGTATGCAAACGTTACGCAGAACAGCAGCAAGCCGACCAACGGATAGATAGCACACAGGAAGACGATGTGAGTCGGCATC
>JBGPAN010000119.1:0-9916 GCA_041480785.1 Bacteroidota bacterium
AAGACGTTGAGTGCCCCAATGACGAGATTCTCCAGCCAGAAAAGAAAGATGATGGGAAAAACCTTCCAGCCGAGAAAAAGCACGCCGTACACGGGACCAAGATTCGCAAGAACCAACACCAGCGCCGAAGGTCGCAGGAATCCAGAGGAGTCTGATTTGTTCTCCATTGCCTCGTCGGGTTTCAGAAGCATTCGTCCCTTTCGCAATGTGGACGACTACCGCGAAAAATCTCTCACAGTTTTCGCAGTTGCCTTGTAGACTTCGGGTGACGCCAGCGATTTCAGTGCATCCACCAGATCGGGGTCGATCCCGTCCGCTTGCATCCTTTCCGCCATACTCCTGATCTGCGAGTATCGCAGGTTTTCCGGCAACCTCTCGAACGATAGAAACCACTGCAGCAGATCTTTGTCTCCGGCAACGACCTGCATCAGGCGAATGAACTCTTCTGATGTTGTTTCAGCCTGATTTATAGTACCCCCTTTCCACCCTCATAGAGTGTAAGCTCATCGAGGGCGAAGACCGTTGCATCGCACGAGCAACACTTATTTCCCGAATTGCGCTATCCTTTGCGGGCGCCGTACAAAGAAATAGATCGCGGCACCGATGAAATGAGTAAGGACGACAATGATGACCCAGACCAACCTGTCATTGCCATCGCTCGGCTCCTTCGTTGCGCAATCGATCAGCATCCATATCCAGAATGCCGTCCCAAGAACGCCGATTCCGAAGACGATGACCAAAAGAAAAATCTCTGGCAATCCAATATTCATGGTTTCTCTCCGTTGCTAAGTTCTGAAGGCTCAGTCGCTTGTGAGCCAAATCTCGGCATCGTTCTTATCCTGGAAGGCGCGGAATTGGTTTCCGCGGTTGGCTTCGAGAATGTACTCTTTGAATCTGCCTTCAATGAGGTCCGAAGGAATCACCAATGCAACTTTCACGTGATAGTTCACGAACTTCTGCAGAATTGCCCCCGCGAGTCCTGACTTGAGATCGAAGAAGCTCTCCGAAAAATTCGCGGCGTACAGAAGCAATCGTTCGACAGAATGTTCGCCGCATACACCGACGAGCGTGACCGCATTTTCTTCCCGTTCTATGAACTGATCAGTCGCCGTCCCCTCGAGATACCTGAGTCCATGTTTTTCAACCAGATGTACTCTCATTTCGGTTTGTCATCTCCGGGCCGGAGTTCGGATCATAGTGATGATTCAGGAATTGTCCTTGAAAGGCCTGTCTCAACGGACAGAAGAAGAAAGAGCAGCATCGACATGAACTGGCGCCTCATGCGACGCTTCTTTTGAGCTAAAGTTCGGGATGAGGAATTAGACTTACTGTGGCGGCGGGCACATCTCCATATCGCTGCTTACCGGCGCTGTCACTAAGCACGGAAACGGTTCCCAAAAAGTCAAGAGAGGGACTCGTTGCCGACGACCTATACATGGGAAATGAAGGGGGGAACGAAGATCGAATGTCAGCGCTTCGTAGCAAATCACTGCCTACCGTTGAGCGGCGAATCGTTTCCTGCGATTGCGAAGATAGTCGACGAAGATGAACTCACCGAGCTTGTTGAGGTCAGAATAATATGCCCGCCCCTGGTTGGTTTTGGTGAATTCGTCAACGAAATTGATGAGGTATGGATCGCGAGCCACCATGAATGTGCTGACGACGATTCTCTCTCGTCGGCACTGGACGGCCTCGTCGAGCGTCTTGTTAACGATGCGCGGGTCGAGGCCGAACGAGTTCTTGTACAATCTCCCGGCGTCATCGAAGATCGCCGAGGGTTTTCCGTCAGTGATCATGAAGATTTGTTTGTTGACGTTGCCGCATCTGCGCAGCAGGCTTCGGGCAAGCTGCAATCCTGCCCGCGTGTTTGTGTGATACGGACCGACGGTGAGAAAGGGCAGCTCACTGAGGCTCACGATTTTTGCGTCGTCCCCAAAAACAACCAGCGACAAGTAATCCTTCGGGAAGCGTGAATGGATCAATTCGGAGAGGGCCAAAGCGACTTCTTTTGCAGGGGTGATGCGGTCTTCGCCGTAGAGGATCATGCTGTGACTGATATCGAGCATCAAAACGGTGGCGCAGTTGGTGGTGTGCTCGGTCTCGTAGACTTCAAGGTCCTCTTCTCTCAGCGTGAAGTCGTCAATGCCATCTCGCTTCATCGCGTTCGTGACCGTCGATGTCATATCAATGTTCGTCGGCTGGTCGCCAAACGACCATTTCTTTGTTTCACTCAACCGATCGATACCCTTGCCGCTGTACGGGGTTTCGTGTGAACCTTCGGGAGCCTTCTTCAGTGAACTGAACACGTGGCGCAGGGCATCCTGCCTGATTCGCTGGACGCCTTTGTTGGTCAGTACAAAGGTATCGTTTGTTTCTTCGATGAGCCCTTGCTCCTTGAGTTTTTGGATCAAGTCGTCCATCGTGAGCGACCGGTCGAAGAATCCGTACTTGTCCCCCAGCTGACGAAACCACTCGAGTGCCTCATCGACATCGCCGCTCGTCTGGATCATCATATAGCTGAAAAGGGACATCAGCGACTGAAGGCGCTGTTCGTCCGTCATTGATCCGGGAGTCCATTTGCTGTAACGGAAACGCATGGGGGGTTAGGTCCTCAATCCGAGATTCCGATCAGAGATCTTCATCGAGGTTTCTGCCGGTGTTCGTGAAGATGCTTCCGACGAGATCCTTGTACGCGGTGATTCGATCGACTTCATCCTTCGCGATGCGAGACGATTGATGCAGACCGTCGAGGACAAACTCCATTGCGGAGGCGAGTGCATACTTGTTTGTTTCGGTGAGCTTCAGATGTTTATTCGTAGTGTCGCGAAGCCCCTTCACCTTGTCCAGCTCGCCGAGGTACTGCTCGAGGGGCATATCGTCAGCGATCTCGATCTTGTTGCCGGACTCAAACCAGCTGACGATCTTCGCATATTCAGAATCTTCCTGTGGGCGCGATTCTCCCTGATGCTTGGTACGTTTCTGGAGTGGATCGGGAAAATATCTTTTGAAAACCTCTCGCACTGCCTTCCCCACAAGTGCCTTGCTCACTTTTGCCGGGCCTTCCTGTTCCCCTTCAAACACCAACTCCACTTTGCCCGTCATCCCTAGCAGTGCGTGTGCGAGGTCGCAAATTCTCGGTACAATAGTCCGATCGCCGACCAGAATCGCCCGTCGTTCCGCGTTACTGACCAGGTTCTCCATGGCGGAGATGGTGAAGCGCGCACTGACTCCGGACTTCTGATCGACATACTCACTCTTTCTGGCTTCAAAGGCGGCCTGTTCGATGATCTCGCGAAAATAGTAGGGGATCTGCACTTCCCAGCCGTCGCAATGGATCCATGCCTCCTGCTCCGTGATCTTGATTGCGTCTTCGATGCTCCGTGGATAATGTGTCAGGATCTGAGAATCGATTCGATCCTTGAGCGGCGTAATGAGGTTGCCGCGGTTTGTGTAATCTTCCGGATTCGCCGTGAACACGATCATGAGATCAAGCGGGATACGGATGTTGAACCCGCGAATCTGAATGTCCTTTTCCTCCATGATATTAAAAAGTCCCACCTGAATGAGCGGCTGGAGATCGGGAAGCTCATTGATCGCGAAAATGCCCCTGTTCGTCCGAAGGATAATCCCATAGTGAATAGCGCCTTCATGCGAATAGTGCAGACGCTGTGCCGCGGCTTTGATCGGATCGATGTCGCCGATGAGGTCGGCAATCGTGACGTCCGGCGTCGCGAGTTTTTCTCCAAAGCGCCTGTCCCGGTGCAGCCACTCAATTTCCAGATCTTCTCCCCGTTCTTTCAGCACATCATTGCATCGCTTGCAGACAGGTTTGAATGGATCGTCATTGATCTCGCAACCCTTGACGAACGGCACATATTCGTCCAGAAGGGAGGGGAGCTGCCGTACGATCCGAGATTTCGCCTGACCGCGAAGCCCCAGGAGAAGAATGTCGTGCCGGGCGAGAATTGCGTTCACCATGGAGGGAACGACTGTTTGCTCGTATCCGATGATGCCTGGAAACAGAGGCTCGCGTTTTTCGAGTTTTCGAATAAGGTTGTTGCGGATTTCATCCTTCACAGCTTGAACCTTGTAGCCGCTCCGCCGCAATTCACCAAGTGTCGCTGGAAATCCCATTCGTCTTTCTTCTCCGTCGCATGAGTGCTTTGTTTCTCTATCGAATTTGTGGTATTTTGTCGTCGATGGATGCCTCTACTAAAACACTCGTCATTCGATTTAGTTCCATTGGCGACATCGTACTCTCGACGCCGTTGCTCCGCGTCCTTCGGGCCCGCTTTCCGGACGGGCAAATTGATTATGTGACTCGTGCGGAGTACGTGGAACTTGTCAAATCGAATCAAAACCTCAACCATACATATAAATTTGATGCCAGTGAAGGATTTGACGGACTGAGGATATTAAAGAAGAAAATAAAAGACGAGCGTTACGACCTGATAGTGGATATCCATGATAGCCTGCGGAGCAAGTACCTGAGGAGCCTGCACGGCCCCAAGGTCACCGTCGTAAACAAGCGCGTGATGCAGCGTTCCATGCTGGTCAATTTCAAGAAGAACGTCTACAAAGAGGTCATCCCGGTCGCCGATCGATATGTTGAGACTGTGAAGGATCTGGGGATCACCAATGATGGAAAAGGATTGGAGCTCCACATCCCCGATGAAACGCTCTTCGGGGTTTCAGGAAAAGTGGCAACGCTGAAACTGAACGAATTCGAAAAGGTGATCGGACTCTGTCCGGGTGCGCGTCATTTCACCAAGCGATGGCCGCCGGACCGGTTTGCCCGTGTTGGCGCAGCCTGTGCTCAGAAGGCGGACGCGAAAATCCTTCTGTTCGGCAGTACGGAGGATGAAACTATCTGTAATCAGATTTGCTGGGATATTAACAACCAGGCTGGGGCAGAGAGGGCTTCAAGCTTTTGCGGACAATTGGGGCTTCTTGAGACTGCCGCGGCGATGGAGTACTGCGATGTTGTCATCACCAACGACACCGGGCTGATGCACATCGCCACGGCAATGCATCGGAAGATCATTGCGATCTTTGGTTCGACTGTCAGGGAATTTGGTTTCTTCCCGCACGATCCTGAAGCGGTCGTTCTGGAACACACAGGACTGGACTGCCGTCCCTGTTCGCATATCGGCAGGAGCGAATGCCCCGAGAAGCACTTCAAGTGCATGCTCGATATCCAGCCCGACGAAGTGTACTCACGTGCAAAGGCATTGCTTGGTTAGAATCTCTTCAGGTTGAAATTGTTGGGATTGAGTATTACTTACCGAAGGGATACGCACGGATGGTTCGGGGAAGAGCCGACAAAAACAAACATGGGAGATGCATATGAACGAGAAAGCGTTGAAGACAAAAGAGGTCATCCGGATTGTCCTTTTCCTGGTCTTTTTTGCCTTCACCGTTGCAATCAACCTCAACTGTAGCGACGATAATCCCGTCAAGGGTCCGGAATGCGGAAGTAGGCACAACACCTGGAATGCAAAGGCCCAGCGATGCTACGATGATGCGAACAACCAAATCGTCCCGAGCAGTTGTTGCGGTCAGTAGTGGAAGGAAGAGGGGCTGACTCGCCGGAGTCAGCCCCTGCATTGCAGCCGTCAATAGCGGTTGACGCGTATCTGAGAAACTCCGGCCTGAACATCGATGTAGATCTTCTTTTTGGCAGAATCGAAATCTGGCGTCTGATACCGATTGCTGCTGACTTTTTCGAAGCCGCTCACCTTTTTTCCAGATAACGTCGTCGCCAGCCTCAATTCGCATCCTACGGACTGCGGAACCTCGATGGTCGTCGACGAAGCACCTGTTTCGATCTTCACGCGTGTCTCCTCCGATCGATCTCCGAGGCGGAACTTCATCGAAGACGCTCCGGCGCTGACCCTCAATTGGTCCACTTTGTAAGGACTTAGATCACAATTGACTGTAGCGGCCCCGACCTCCACGGTGATCTCCCACGTTGGCTTCACATTTAATTGTACCTCAGCGCGGTTTCGCATTCCTCCGAAATTGATGTGGCGCGGTCGGCCTTCAAAATCGAGGGTCACGTATGCAGTATTGTCTGACTGTTCGCGACTCAGGGCGTACTTTCCGAAGCTGACTTCGGTGGTTGCCCTTATGAGTTGGTTCGTCGTATCGCGGATGTAGAATTTTCCAGCACCCGACTGCAAACGAAACGTCGCGTGTTCCGTCGTGGGTGCATAGGGCTCTTCGAATGTTTGCGTGTTCAGTTCGCGCGATCCCTTCCACGACACATCGAAATCCCGGTTGAACCAGGCCGACGTGAAGGCCGCGATCACCATAAACACAATCAGCAGGATCATCAGCACAACGGCCCATGCCGGTGGACGCTGTCTTCCCACAACGATGGTGAGGCCCCAGAAAATCAGAATCAGCGGCCAGAGTCGCCATATGGTGTCCCAGTTGACGTCAAAGATGCCGAGGTTGCTCAGAAGGAACAGCCCTCCGATGACAAGGAAAAAAATGCCCCAGAAAAGGGCGCTCATATTCTTCATGGCATCCTCCGGTCAAGATTGGTTTGATCGGACGGCTCTGTACAACAATCCCGCGCCGATCGCTACAAGAATGAGTGGCCACCAGTCTCCGAAATGAAAGTCGGGCAGGAAATTTTCTGCCAGAAAGAGGAAACCGATTACGAGAAGCACCAGCCCGCCAACGATGCTCCCATGGCCGTGCCTGTGGTCGGGCATCGGTGGCTGGGGGGGCTGTGGTTGCGGTGGAACAGTCGATTGTTGGGGGTCGATTGGATTTGACATAGTGCTTTCCCTTGGTTGTTCAGGAATGATGATCCAGGCGATGATATAGGCGAGGAATCCAACTCCTCCGAAGAAGAAGGCGACAACGAACGCGATTCGAATGAGAACCGGGTCAATATCGAGGTAGTCGCCGAGGCCTCCGGCAACGCCGCCGATCACCTTGTGAGCATTGGATCGATAGAGTCGTTTCATAGTGCGAGTCTCCCTCCTCTGCAGAACTACGGCGCTTTGCGGTCAAATGTTGCAGGGACTCATTTTTTGTCACGACCGAGAAATTCGCCCTCCGCCATTCATTGCCAAATCAATGACCTTTTGGTTGTCAATACCAACGATTCCGGGGATTGGCGACGGCGTGTTTTCAAGGATACACCGCGAAAAGGCGGAGACTTCTTCAATATAGAGATTGGGAATATTCATGCTCAACGACTTGGTTTCGGGGGCGTCAGCGCTGGTTCTTCTTTCAATGTGGAGCGTGGTTGATTGCTCGCCAACCGTGAAATTGGAAGCGTGCGCGAGACCTTCTGTGCCCACGACTTCGAGCAGCGTGTGCCGCAACGGTCCCTCAAACGAACACGCAATCGAACCGAGCATCCCTTTCGAGAACTGAAGGTTGATGATCGCCGAGCGCTCCGTCGCTGATGTGGTCGGGGGAGGCATGAGCATCGATTGCACAGAATCGACATTGTCATCGAGAACAAAGCGCAGCGTGTCCAAGCAGTGAACCCCAACATCGAAGATGGGTCCGCCTCCCGCCACGGGGCGATTGAGCAGCCAGGCCCGACGCGACAATCTTGCATCGTAAAAGTAATCTGCTCGGGCGGAGACAATCTGTCCGAGAGCTCCTGACTTCACGAGCTCTCGCATTTGCGTCACAAGAGGCGAAAAGCGAAGAACCTGACCGACCATGAGCTTCACCTGATTTCGTTCGCACTCTGCTACCATGCGCTCTGCTTCGGGTGCGTTCATGGCCATCGGTTTTTCAACAAGGATGTGTTTTCCCGCCCTTGCCGCCGCAATCACTTCGTCATGATGGACCGAATTAGCAGAAGCGATGAAGACCGCATCAACCTCCGGGCACGAGGCGAGCGCATGTGCGGTGTTGAAAACAAATGGGAGAGAAAGGGCGGAGGCTTTTTCGAGCGCTATTTCGAGGGATCGTTTCTGCAACGCGACGAGGACAGAGTTGAATGAAGCCTGAATAGCGGGTGCAATGGAGCGTTCAGCGAAAAGCCCGTAGCCAATGATACCATAGCGAATCTTGTGTTGTGCCATGATCGTCAAACCAGAAATCAATCGATGGAGTCATTCAGTAGCGTAAATCGATATCCCTTGTTCTTCAAGGTTGTAACGAGTTCATCAAGCCGGGAGTAGAATTTGTCTCTCCGGCGCGGGTCAGTCCCGATGTGTGTCAGTAAAAGAAAACCGTTAAGTCCGTCAGGTCGTGATTGCTCGAACCGAAGAATTCTGGCGTAGATCGTATCGGTGCTCAGATACTGATTCCCGAGCTCCGGATGCGTCCAGTCGGCATTGGAGTATGTGCCCGGAGTGAAGTTGACGAGCACGAGTCCGAGCTCCTTCGTCCACGCCGTAATGGTATCATTGTACCATTCAAACGCAGGAAGAAAATACCTGGCGTCGGCGCGCTTGACGCCGAAACGTTCCATTTCCCTGTAGTTGTCGAGTACGTCGCGGCAGAAGACATCTTTTGTGACAAGCAACGAGTCGCGTTTCTCCCAGCTGCAGTACAATAGATGTTTGTCGGAGTGAGCTCCAATGTAATGCCCCTCTCTCTTCAGCGCTGAGAGCAGTTTGATAAACTGCGGGTTCCGGTAGAAGTCTCCTGTGAGAAAGAATGAGGCCTTAATAGAGTGCTTTTTCAGGACACTTCTGATGACCTCGCCACCGTCGGCGAATTCATGCCCTGTGAAAACGAGATGGATGTCCTTACTGGTTCGATCTGTTCGAATGATACCGCCAGCCTCAAATTCGGCTTTCTTTGGTGCCGTACTCTGTCCGTTCACAGGGATAAGAGCAACGAGAAGACAAAAGGGTAGAAATATTGTCTTTTTCAAGGAGTTGTCGGGGAATATGGCCATACGTCACCCGCAATATACGTCAAAAGCGAGAAACTTTCAGGATATACTCACGTTCTTTCTGATGAATTCCAAATCTATCCGCCGACATGGTCAACCTGAAAGCAATCTCATCGCTGTGAAAAAACTCCTCTTTCTGGTTTTCGCCAGCATCGTAATGTTGACGCCTGTTCATGGTCAGCAGTCACAACTGACAGCGACGGTCTTGGACAGGTCGTCGCGAACCCCTCTTGTGGGCGCCAACATTACACTAGTCAATTCGAAGGACACGACGGAAAAGCACTACGGGGCCACCAACAAGGATGGTAAGTTCACCCTTGTCAACCTGAACAGCGGACAATATTCTCTCAAAGTGTCGTTCGTGGGGTATCTCGAGATGATGCGGAACGTCGTTCTTTCGGGGAAAGGACTGGATCTGGGGATTGTATACATCTCTCAGCGGGCAATCATCATGGATGAGTATGTGGTCAATGGACTTGTACCGCCTGTCGTTCAAATTGGGGATACCCTTCAATTCAATTCAAAAGCGTTCAAGCTCAATGTCGATGCCTCTGCGGAGGACCTGGTTTCCAGACTGCCGGGGGTTACGGTTGAGAACAATACAGTGAAAGCGCAGGGTGAGGAGATCACGCAGGTTCTTGTGGACGGAAAGAGGTTCTTTGGCGATGACCCCATGATTGCGCTGCGAAACTTACCGGCGGAAGTGATCGACAAAATTCAGGTCTATGACAAACTGAGTGACCAATCAGAGTTGACCGGGTTCAATGATGGCCAGACCACGAAGACCATCAATATTATCACCAGACCAGATAGAAGACGAGGTCAGTTCGGAAGAATCGTCGCTGGTTATGGTGATGGAGGAAAATATCAGGCTGTCGCCAACGTCAACATCTTTCAGGGCGGGAGACGTATCACGGTAATAGGTCAGAGCAACGATATCAACCAGCAGAATTTCTCGATGCAGGATTTTCTTGGTGCGATGGGTGGAGGAGGCGGTGGCGGTGGTGGAGGAATGGGAGGAGGGATGAGAGGAGG
>JBGPAN010000120.1:0-9897 GCA_041480785.1 Bacteroidota bacterium
AGGGCCTCAAATCTCCCCTCCGACGTTGATCCGACAAACGTGCTCCACATCCATGTTCCGGTGAAGCGGTCCTTGTCGAAGGTGCCAGAGAGAAAAACGTTGTTGTCCGCCCAGCCCGGATTCAGGTTGAGTGCGACTCTTGATTCCTGGAGGCTGCCTGTCAGAGTGCCGCTACCGGTCTGAGGTCCTACTTTTTCCCCCGGAGCGACGCACTCTAGCCGCCATGTTCCGCCGACAGTCCAACTGTCTGTCATGGCCAGAGTCATCGACCCGACCACCACGAGCAGTCCTTTGGAATTGTATCCGCTGTAGCTGTAGGAGGTCGGCGAACCCGGCAACAGAGGCATGCTGGCAACGGGTTCACCATTGTCTTTGCAGGCATTGATGGTGAGGGCCAGCACGAGTGTCGTGAAGAGTATGGTCCTGGGGGATCGCATCGTCCATATCCTCCTCTTCTGCCAACTTCTCTTCACAGAATAAACGAAAAATCCCCGTGTAAATCAACGAGGACCGCAGTGTGAAGCGCTCACGATGAGGGATACTGCGAGATGAATCGACTACTGAGGGGAAGGACTGCCCATCACGAGGATTGTTGTCAAAGTAGATTCGTTGCCAGAGAGATCCCAGGTCACAATTTTCAGGACATGGTCTCCTGGTTCAAATTCAGATGTCTCAATCGTTCCCGAGCCTTCAGGGAGACGGTTATAGAAGGGGAGGCGATTGCCAGATTCAATATAGAGCTTTTCGAATCGTGCCTTTGTCGTCCTGAGCAGATTCTTGTCGTAGTAAGTGGAGACGAGGTGAACCCCACTCTCCAGTATATAGTTTTTTGCCGAACTGAACAGAAGTTGGCCATCGACAAACATTTCAAACCGGTAGCAGCCCGTCCTGTACTTCAGCACATCTGCTCGATCCGTCGCCCGAACGCTGATACCGATGGAGCCGGAGAGCTTGACAGGTTGCGACAATGTGTAGCTCCCAAGATCCTCTTTCTTTGTGTCTGCAGACCAAACCTTGTTTCTCCCCAGCACTCTAGATGATCGGTCGAGAGGCGTAAATGCGACCATCTGAAACTCGGGGGGAACCTCATCGTTGAGGGCAGATGCAACGTGCGGCAGCAAAAGGGGATTAATTGGATTAGACATTGAATCCCGAACTTCGAAATGGAGATGAGCAGCACCGATGCCGGTGTTCCCCGTGTATGCTATGACATCTCCTTTTGAGACAGGGAACATTGAGGGATCAAGATCGGTCTCGAGGGAATAGCGTTTCGTGCGTTTCTGGATTGTTTTAGCATAGTCATCGATCGGGCCCATGAATCTCTGGAGGTGGGCGTACATCGTCACGAATCCGTCCGGGTGACGGACAGTAAGCATCTTGCCGTACCCTCGACGGGAAATGAACACCCTGCTTACGTAGCCATCCCGCGAAGCATAAACGGGATAGCCCTTCTGGTTGTTCGTCGAGATATCAATCCCCTCGTGGAGGTGTGTTCGTCGATAGTCGGCGAAGGAGGAAGTGATCACGGTGCTTGCATTTGTTGGCCAGATGTAGTCCGAGAGATCGGTCCGAAGTGTATCAAAAGGGGCATAGATCAGCTCGATCCGGCCGCTCGCCAGGCGGTCCCGGGAAATTCGACTTTCCGGGCTCTTGTCAGGTGCAGGTCCGGGAGAGCTTGACAGGAACGCGAAAGCGATAATCGAGATTACTGAGACTATTCGTTGTCGGTTCAAGCAATGCTCCAGATGAAGTTAGGAATCAAAGTACTTTTCCAAGGACATAGCCAAATGTTATACCAAAGAGGAGCGTAATCGTGATGATTCTATAATTGAGCACATCCTTCGAGTAGCCTCGCCTGATTGCCACGACGGAGACAAGGTACCCAATCCCATTCAGGAGCCAGATGAATGGGAGAGACAGGACATGCGCGACCATCGGTCCGACTAGGGGAACAAGTCCAATCCATGCCACAAGGGCTCCGAATGCCTGTCCGAGAACGCCCACCGCCAGGACAATCAGGGCAACGACGCTATTGTCGATTCTATAATAGAGACCTGCGTAGATGACGACGATAATGAGAAGCCACGCCGAGATGGCGACACGGTAGTTCGTCAGGAATTGTCTGATCTTGATCATCAAATCGTGCGTGCTTATTGAACACTCACTTTGAGAGATGCAAGAACCGTGTGCTCTGGGGAGGAGAGCTCAGCTTCGAGCCGATCTCCCGAGGCTGCCGGTGCGACACCTTCCGGCGTACCGGTGAAAATGATGTCTCCACGTTCAAACGTGAAGAATTGAGAGATATAAGCAATCAGTTCATCGATCCTAAAAATAAAGTTCTTCGTATTCGATTTTTGCCGGGTGACACCATTGACGTCGAGCTTGAGATCGAGATCATGCGGGTCTGCTATCTGATCTGTCGGCACAAATGCGGAGAGGGGGGCTGAAGTGTCAAAGCCCTTTGCCAGTGTCCAAGGCAGGCCTTTTTTCTTTGCGTCGCTTTGGATATCCCGCAGCGTCATATCGAGTCCAATACCATATCCCGCCACGAAGTTGAGCGCGTTCCCGCGGGAGATGTCCTTTCCTCCACGCCCGAGGAGCACCGTCATTTCCACCTCGTGGTGGAGTTCCTTCGAAATCGACGGAATGCGGATTATGCCCCCCTCGCCGATGACGGCGGTCGGTGGTTTGAGGAAAAAGACAGGCGCTTCCGGAATATCAGCTTTCATCTCCCTCGCATGATCAGCGTAGTTTCTTCCAATGCAGAAGATTTTCCGGACTTCAAATACTTCGTTGGACCCTATGAGGTGTGCCTCAGTCATCGCTCTCAATGCGAACCGTCGATTCCGAAGCCCTAATATACTCAAGACACCTCATTTTCGCAAGATTAGAAACGGAGTTCCGCTCGCAGGTGAGGTGTGTCACTTTCGTGATTTGTCAGCTCCGTGATGCATTCGGATCGTTGCGAGGGAGGAGAGGTCCTCAGTCTCCAAGTTCGCGCTTGTTCACCTTCTGAAAATCTGGTATCTTGACGACCGATAGTCGAACAACAGCATGAAAACCTACAAAGAAGCGGGCGTTGATATCGAAGCCGGCGAGGACCTCGTGCGTCGGATCAAGGCGCGCGTCCGCTCGACGTTCACTCCCAATGTCCTCACGGACATTGGCGCCTTTGGTGCATTCTATCGGGCAGACTTCAAGGGTATTCGAAGACCTGTACTCGTCTCAAGTGTTGACGGGGTCGGTACAAAGCTCAAGATCGCGTTCGCGATGAATCGCCACCACACCGTGGGGCAGGATCTGGTAAACCACTGTGTGAACGATATTCTTGTCTGCGGTGCGAAGCCGCTCTATTTCCTGGACTATTTTGCCACGGGAAAGCTCTCGCCGATCGTTGCTGCACAGGTCATCGATGGCTTCGTCACCGCGTGCAAAGAAAATGGGTGCTCGATCATTGGGGGTGAAACTGCCGAAATGCCCGGGTTTTATTCGGAGGGGGAGTACGACATCGCTGGCACGATAGTCGGTGTTGTGGATGAACGGCGTGTGATCCGTGGCCACCGTGTCAGGAAGGGAGATCTGCTCATCGCATTGCCATCAACGGGTTTGCACACGAATGGGTACTCTCTGGCCCGGAGCGCCCTCCTTGAACATTACCGACTGGATCAACATTTTGTAGAATTGAAAGGGACCCTGGGGGACGCGCTCCTGACTGTTCACCGTTCATATTTCAAGACCATTTATCCCTTTCTTTCGAAATTTGACATCAAGGGGATGTCGCACATAACCGGAGGGGGAATTGAAGGGAATACGATGCGTGTTGTGCCAAAGGGACTATCGCTCAACATCGACTGGCAGTCCTGGAAGCGACCTTTTCTCTTCGATCTGATCCAGGCGGCGGGGAATGTCCCGGAAGAAGACATGCGTCGCACATTCAACCTTGGCGTTGGCCTGATCATGATAGTCTCGCCAAAACAGGCGGCGAAAATCGAGGCGTCGCTTCGCCGAAAACGCGAACGTCCATTCGTCATCGGAGAAGTGGTATAGTCAGGCACCGATGAATACAAGGATATGACTTATGAACCAAGGACTGGGAGAAGGATTATCCGTCATTCAGATTATTCAGCTGATTCTTGCCCCCGCGGTCATGATTAACGCATGCGGTCTCCTTCTGCTTGCAACGAGCAACAAATACTCGAATGTTCTCAACAGAATCCGCCTTCTGAACGAGGAGAAACGCAAACTCTTCAAGAAGGCGGGAGAAAAGAATTTTGAAGAAACGCTTCGCCTCGAGAGCCTGTCGCGGCAGATCGGGCATTTGATGCACCGGGCGGAACTCGTGAGGAACTCGGTAATGTGCTACACCGGGGCAATCGCGCTTTTCATCGTCACTTCATTTCTCATTGGGTTCAGTTTTCTGATTCATGGATTTCAATCCGACTCAGCCATCACGATTGCGTTTCTGCTCGGGATGGTAGTGGTGTTTGCGGGAGTGATCTATTCGTTCCTTGATGCGAAGAAGGGATTCGAAATTGTCCGGTTCGATGTCATGGTCGATGAGTAATGAGCGCACTGGTGAAGATAGCAATGACGGATGGTCTCTTTCTGAAGAGCCTTGAGTTGCGCGAGGCAGAAGAACTCCTGCTGCTCGTTGATGTCAACCGACCCTATTTACGGGAATGGCTGCCATGGCTGGACATGACCCGGAACATCGACGAAATGATTGTCTTTGTTGAGTCTACGTTGCGCCAACTTTCATCGAACCAGGGCTTTCAAACCGCCATATGGCATCATGGCCAAATAGTTGGTATCATTGGGTACCACCATCTGGAATGGGCGAACCGGTCGACCTGTATCGGGTACTGGCTCGATGAACGTTTTCAGGGGAAGGGGATCATGACAAAAGCATGTCGCGCCCTCGTCGACTATGCTTTTGATGAGTGGAAGCTGAATCGAATCGAAATCCGCTGCGCCGAAGGAAACCTGAAAAGCAGAGGTATTCCAGAACGTCTTGGGTTCAAACCCGAAGGGCTCCTTCGTGAAGCAGAATGGTTGTATGATCACTATGTGGACCACGTCGCTTACGGAATGTTGGCGAAGGATTGGTCGGTTGTCCGCAGCGACGAGAACAAAGGGCGGACACCAGCGGTTCATCAATAAACGGTGGCGAGACCTCATCACACACTGTGAAATCGACTCCCAAACAACCTATGTCTCCCGAATGGCAACCTCCTGAGAATCTCGATTTTCTCTCTCCTGAGGAAATGAGGTTGCGCTTGATGGAAGCGCAGGAGTTCAGCTCGCGCGTCAACACGCTCTCTGAGCTCTCGCTGAAAGTTGATGCTGCCCGTTCGCGTGAGGAGATCATCCGCATTCTCAAAGACAACCTCAAGCGATTGATCGAAGGGGAATGCGCATTCGCCGGCCTGTTGAGCCACAATAAAACACATTACGTCATCAGCACTCTCTCGCCGCTGATGGACGCCATTGAACTCGAGCACAAACACTTCTCCGTCGATGTCGGCATGCCCGGTTGGTCCATCCAGAACAACGCGGGCATCATGGTTGACATCGATTCGGCGCCAGCGTCTCATCCATCGCTCGAGGGCAAATTGAAGGATCTGGGGATCCGATCTCTCATCATTGTCCCAATTCATACGCACGAGGAAATGATCGGTGCCCTGGTGTTCGGATCATCGAAACCGGGTGCGTTTGTCGACCCCGATGTCTGGCTCGCGCAGCTCCTGAGCCTCCAGATGGCCATCGCTCTGAGGCATACAAGCCTCCTGGAACGGGCACAGAAGAGGGTTGCTCAAATTGGATTGGTGAATCAAGTCGCGCGGAAGCTCACCTCGACGCTGAATATTGACGAGCTGCTTTCCTCAGCAGCGGAAGCGATCCAGAAGAATTTCCAGTATTTCGACGTGACAATTTTTCTGGAGAATACCGAAGAGAACGACCTGGTCCTTGCTGCACATTCTGGTAACTATATTGACTTCCTGCCCCACGGCTACAGACAAAAAGTTGGAGTGGGAATTATTGGTTGGGTTGCGGAGCACGGGCAATCCGTCCTCGCCAACGATGTCAGCCTCGATTCCAGGTTTCTTGCACATCAGTATCATAATACGAATTCCGAACTTGCGCTTCCGATTATCTCCGAGAATCAGGTCGTCGGTGTCCTGAATGTTGAAGATACCAAGCTGTATGCCTTTGATGACACCGATGTGCTTGTGCTGGAGACGCTTTGCGATCAGATCGGCAGCGCCGTGCGGAATGCGCGTCTCTTTGAGCAGATCAAGCGCACGAATGAGCGGTTGGTGGAACTTGACAAGCTGAAAACGGATTTTGTCGGTATCGTCTCCCATGATTTCCGAACACCGCTTTCGACGATCATGCTGGCCGCGAAATCGCTCCTGAGAAAAGAAGTGAGCGCCGATCGTCTGAAAGAATACCTGAGTATCATCGTTGACCAGGCCGGTCGGCTCAGTCTGCTTGCCGAGGATACCCTTTCGATAGCAAAAATTGAGTCCGGTCAGCTCAATTATCAATTCAAGATTGTTAATGTCGAGACTATCATTCAGGAAGCTGTATCGATGGTGAAGATCTCTGCCCGCCACATCTTCAACTCATCCATCGATGTCAGTTGCTCCTATGTCCGTGGCGACCAAAACAAGCTCCGTCAGGTTCTCCAGAACCTCATTTCCAATGCTGTGAAGTACTCTCCTGCAGGCGGAGCCATCAACGTGGCGGTCGGTCAGCATGACCAACAGCCGGACGAAGTCCTGTTCTCCGTCAGTGATCAGGGGCTCGGCGTTCCCGCAGAGCATCTGGGAAGGCTCTTCCAGAAATATGCCCGAGTCGACACAGGAGAGGCGGGAAAAATCAAGGGAACCGGCCTCGGCCTCTGGATTTGCCGGGAAATCATCAAAGCGCATGGGGGCAGGATCTGGGTCGAAAGCGAAGTGGGGAAAGGGAGTAGATTCCGGTTTTCAGTGAAGCGAGGTACCTGAAGAACCTCGCTGCCGGTGCAACGCTTAGCGCATGAAATGAAAAACCTCCAGGTGAAAGACACCTGGAGGTTTTTTTATCAGATCCGCTTGCGGCGGAGTGGACTCGCTATTTCTTGAACGCTTCCTCTTTGACTCCCGTGTTCAACTTAATGGAGGTCACTGTTAATTCAGAGACTTTCTTCCCATCGCTCGTTCCGACCGTCTTGAACGGAAATTGGACACCGTCCGCAAGGCGATAGTCTGAATATACTTCCTCGACGGTCACAGGGCCCTTCTGGCCGGATTCTTTGGCAACCTTCTTCATGACCAGGCCGGTCTTCGAATCGATGAACAACTGCATGTTGGATTTGGTCGGTGCATGGCGAACGAGAACGACGCTCATCGCTTTCCCGTCGATGGTTTCGTCCTTCAGATACTGGAAGGCATAGTCGCCATTCTCCGCGTTCTGAAGAATGTAATGGATATCCCCATAGACCTGCTTGAGCATTTCGTCCCGTTGTGATCCGGGCAGATCTTGTGACCCCCTGGGACTCTTCATCCAGGCGTTGTTTCCGTCGAAGACCATCGACATGTCACCCATCGGAGTCTTCATGTTCGCGATCATCTTGTTGGGTCGGACGACCTCGATTTCGGCATCCATCGCAAACTCGCCCATCGGCGTCACCTGCACTTGTTTTCCCACAAGAATGATGTCCTTGATACCCAGAAGTGCCGGGCCACCCATTGCTGTTGCGGCTTTCTTTAGGATCTCTTTTCCTTTTGCAGTTGCCTCCGGCGTCGGCTCGGGCAGTTTCTCCGGTGGGGCGGGGATCGTGATGTCGATCGTGCGGACCTTCATCCCCAGGGAACTCATCGGCTCGTCAAGATCTGCTTCCTTGCCAACGACCAGGAGCGTCAAGGATTCAGGCTTCCAGCGCTTCTTCACCGCGTCGTTGACGCTTTGCTTCGTGGCGTTCTGAATATCCCTCTGCTGTTGCTGGATGAAATCTTTCGGATACCCGGAATACTCCAGCGTCATGAGCTCATTGATGATTTTCCCCTTCGTGTCAAATCGGAAGACAAACGAATTGAGATAGGAATCTTTTGCGAATTTCAGTTCTTCGTCTGTAATGCCGTTCTTAGTGAAGTTTTCGAACTCACTCGTAATGGACTTCACCATCTTGATCGTTGATCCTGACTTTGTCGAGCCGTTCATTTGAAAGACTCCGGCGCGGTCGTATCCTTCACCCCAGCTGCTCCAGACCGAATAGGCGAGCCCCTGCTCCGACCTGACTTTCTTGAAGAGACGCGATGCTTGGGCTCCTCCAAATGCCTGATCGGCAACGTTGAGCGGTCCGCTTTCCGGATCCCGCAGCACGCCTCCGAGATGTCCGAGATAGATGTTGGACTGATTCACGTCCTCCTTCTTGATGAAGTTGACGCTTCTCTCCGAAGCCAGTTTTGGCTCCGGTACCGTCGGGAGGCTGACTTCCTTGCGTTCCCAGCTGGAGAACGTCTGTTCAACCTTGGCTTTCATTTCGTTCGCGCTAAAATCGCCCCAGAGGGCAAGCATGACGTTGTTCGGAGCATAGTACTTCTTGTGAAATTCGACGAGATCCTTCTTCTCAATATTTTCAATCGTCGCATATTCCGTCATCCGGACAAAGGGGTCGTTCGGACCGTAGATGAGCCTTCTGAATTCTCTTCCCGCAATCGAGGTCACCTGATCGTTGCGCCGGGAGATCGCTGACCGGGCTGTGATCTTTGCGAGCTCAATCTTAACGTCTCGAAATGCGGGGTTCTTGAGAAGATCGGCAAGAACACTCAGACCCATGTCAATGTCTTCCTTGAGGACGGAAAGGCGGGCGCCGCCGGACGTGGTGCCAATATACGTCTCTACCGATGCACCGACTTTCTCCAGCATCTCGTCGAGCTCATCTCCGGTCTTCGTAGTCGTGCCTCCTGTGCGCATGACCTGACCGGTCAATGACGCCAGGCCGATCTTGTCTGCGGGTTCGTACTGCGATCCTGTGCGGACGAGTACCGAACCTTCGATCAGGGGCAGTGTGCGGTCTTCGAGAAGATAGACGATCATGCCGTTGGAGAGTTGAAACCGCAGGGGCTCCGGAATTTGAACCTGACGCAACGGGGGATACTTGAGTTTCTTATACTGCACTGGCTTCGAACCGGCCTGTCCCGAACCGATTAACACGAAGCCGAGGGTCAGAAGAGCAATCGTCAGTACGCGATAGGTTTTCATGGCCATCTCTCCTTATTTCACCGGTTCAATAGTACCGATGGTACGATTCGAATTTACGAACACGCTGTTCGCAACACGTTGAATGTCAGGGGCGGTCACCGCATTGATCTTGTCAAGCTGCTTGAAGAGGTTGCGCCAATCGCCCGTCATCGCCTGAAAGAACGTCAGTTGGCCGGCCATCCCAGCATTCGAGCTCAACCCACGGATCAGGTCTGCGCGTGCGCGGGTCTTCACGGCCTTCAGCTCTTCGTCACTGACGCGATCCTTTTTCATCTTTGCTATCTCTTCATCGATCGCAGCAAGGCATTCCTCGTTTGTTTTCCCCTGTGCCGGCACCGCGAAAAACGCAAAGAGGTTCGGATACTTCTGGCCGGGGAAGCCTGAGAACCCCGCTGCCTGGATGGCGAGCTTCTTGTCGCGCACGAGTGACTTGTAGAGTCTTGATGTACGGCCAGAGCTCAAAATGTCGGAGATCGCTTCATAGACAGCATCGTCTGGATGATTGACGGATCCCTTCTTATATCCGACGAGAAGGATGCGCTGTGATTCTTCCCTCAAGACAACACTCCGTTCGCTCTTCTGTTCCGGCTCGACTGTGCGGACCCCGGGAGGTGGAGGACCGGCAGGAATCCTGCCGAAGTACATTCC
>JBGPAN010000121.1:0-9719 GCA_041480785.1 Bacteroidota bacterium
ACTTGCGCGCCTGTACACTGGAACTGTCGTAATACCACACAATTCTTGATAGGATCGTGAGCTTGTCTCTGAGAAACAGGTCGAAGTGGGGCATATTCTGGGTAGCTGTCATCACATACATTGTTCCAGCCGGTTTCAATTTCTTGACGCACAAGGCCAGCCATTCATAGCACCAGCTCAAATACGAGCCATCTGACTTCCAACGATCCGGAACATCGATAAATTGCTTCCCGATGTTGTAAGGCGGATCAGCAAAAATGAGATCGACAGAGCCATCTTTGATGGTCCTCAGAGTTTCAATTGCCTCGCCCCAAATTATCTTGTGGCCATTCTTTTCAAATACTTTCATACCATTCAAAGGATTGTTTGAGTCCGCCGATCATTGTAGTCAGAATCTAATTTACAGCATCGCGACACAGAGAGCAAGTGTGTTTCAAACAACGCGACCATTGATCATAGGAGCAAGAGACTCATAATAATCATTGTCGCAGCCAGTAGACGAAGGTGCGCCGCCAAACTGAAACCGTGCCAGCTCTCGAACACGACGAACTAGGTCAGAGATATTTATGCTCTCGAATATTCCCGTCCTTGTCGTAGACATACAGCAGAGGTACTCCCGTCGGAATGTTCAGCTCAATGACTTGCTCCCTCGTGAGGTTGTCTAGTTTCATCACAATTGATCGCAGACTATTGCCGTGAGCAGCTACCAGTAGGTTTTTTCCTGCCTTGATGTCAGGCAGGATCTTCGATTCAAAATATGGCAGTGTGCGCGCAGCAGTGTCCTTGAGACTTTCACTGATCCCCATCGGATTCAATTCTGTCACTTCGTTCGGCGGCGGAACGTCGTAGCTTCTGCGCCACAGCTTCACCTGCTCGTCACCATACTTCTTCGCCGTCTCTGCTTTGTTCAAACCCTGCAGGGCACCATAGTGACGCTCGTTCAGTGCCTTGTCATATTCAATGGGGATGTTTTGCTGACCGGTGATCTTGAGAACGATGTTCAGCGTGTCGATTGCCCGTTTCAAGACAGACGTGTACGCCTTGTCGAACGTGTACGCCTTCAGCTTCTCCCCTGCCTCGTGGGCTTCCTGTACTCCCTTTGATGAGAGTTCAACATCCGTCCAGCCCGTGAAACGGTTTTCCAGATTCCACTGCGATTCGCCGTGGCGAAGTAAGATGAGATTAGGCATGGTTGTATCTTCAGTTATGGATAGTTGTCGGTGAGTTGATGGTGGAACAGGTTTTCAATCTCAGTTGATCGTGAAATATCGCGCTCCCTGGTGATGGACGATGATAGCTGAGGTCGATTGCTCAGGTTCCATCTGGAATTCCTCTGTCAGGAAAACGCCGATTCTCTCAGGCTTTAGCATGTCGAACAGCTTCACCTGATCCTCAAGCCGTGGGCAGGCAGGATAGCCGAAGCTGTATCTCGCCCCCTGGTACCCCTGGCTGAACAACCTCTTGATGTCCCGAGCGTCTCTGTCGGCAATGCCGCATTCCTGTCGAATGCGTTTGTGCCATAATTCGGCGAGGGCTTCGGCCGTTTCTACGCCCAATCCGTGGAAGTAAAGGTAATCCTTGTAGTTGTTCGCGGCATAGAGCTTCCGTGCATGTTCCGACGCCCTTTCTCCGACAGTCACAACATGACACGGCAGGACATCGACGATACCGGACTGCACCGGAGCGAAGAAATCAGCGATGCACAGCCTTCTGTCCTTCGTTTGCCTCGGAAATGAGAATCGTTGCCATTCCTTGAGGTCGTTTGAATCGACTTCGCCAGGATCGCCCGGTGGATGGTAGACGACCAAATCATTTCCATCCGACTGGCACGGGAAATACCCATACGCTACCTGAGGTTCGAGAAGGCTCTCTCGCTTCGCCTTCCCCTTCAGCTGCCGATATTCTGGATAGACCTGATCCTCGAGAATCGTACGGTATTCCTTCTCATTCATTGTCCCTCGGACCACCCGCCACTGTCCCCGAATGAGGGCCGCTTCGTTGATGTACTCAAAAACCTCTTCGAGCGGAATGTCCTGAACGATCCGCGAGCCCCAAAAGGGTGGTCGGGGAATCTTCGCCGTCGCTACAACTTTCGATTTACCTGTGGAGGCATCAGTTTCGACTCGAGCCTCCGCTCCCTCTCGCACCAGCGCAAGCGCAATTTTCGCCTCTGATCCCGTCAATGCTTCTGCGTCCACGACGACGTTCTCCATCTGGACGTGCGATGGCTTTGCGATCCCGCCGGCAAGACTTTGCATGAACCGCAATCCATCGAATGCGTCGTTGGCATAATAGACCTTCCCGTTGTAAAGCGGGCGGAGGTCGTTGTCCACATACCTCTTTGTCAATGCCGCGCCTCCAAGGATCACCGGGATCTTCAGGTTGCGCTCGTTCATCACCTCGAGATTCTCCTTCATCACCAGCGTGGACTTCACCAACAATCCACTCATGCCAATCGCGTCTGCTCTGTGTTCACCAGCAGCGTGAAGGATGGTCTCGATAGGACACCGGATTCCAAGGTTGATGACCTTGTAGCCGTTGTTCGTGAGGATGATGTCGACGAGGTTCTTGCCAATATCATGGACATCGCCTTTGACGGTCGCGATGACCAGGGTCCCTTTTTGGGAGCCCTCCTTCTTTTCCATGAAAGGTTCGAGAATGGCGACAGCGGCCTTCATTACTTCAGCAGACTGCAGAACGAACGGCAACTGCATCTGGCCGGAGCCGAACAACTCGCCGACAACCTTCATTCCATCAAGAAGGATAGTGTTGATGATTTCAAGCGCACTGAACTTTTTGAGCCCTTCCTGCAGATCCGCTTGAAGCCCCGCTTTGTTCCCCTCGATTATGCGATTCTTGAGCCGTACTTCGATCGCTGCATCCGTGTCAGTGGATTTGGTTTTTATATCAGACTTTTGTCCGGCAAAATGGGACAGCAATTCAGTCAGTGGGTCATAGATGCATTTGCGGTCGGCGTCATGCCCCTCGAATCGTCGCTCATCAAAAATGAGCTGGCGACAGAGCTCGCGGGCGCGCTCGTCGAGCTTGAAGAGCGGCATGATTTTCGAGGCGTGGACGATGGCCATGTCGAGTCCCGCCTCTACTGCATGATGCAGGAAAACGCTGTTGAGAGCGTGTCTGAGGCGAGCGTCGAGGCCAAACGAAACGTTGCTCACACCAAGGCTTGTGTGGACTTCTGGCAACTCCTTCTTGACGAGCCGAATTGCCTCCAGCGTCTCCATCGCGGATTTCCGAAATTCCTCTTCTCCGGATCCGAGCGTGAAGGTCAGCATATCGAAAATCAGATCGTGCGGCTTGAGACCGTGCTTTCGGACAGCCAGTTCGTAGATCCTTTGAGCGACGGCGAGCTTCTCTGAGACGGTTTTCGCCATCCCCTTTTCGTCAATTGTCAAAGCAATGACAGCAGCGCCATAACGTTTGCAGAGATCGACGACTCTTGCGAGGCGCTCCTCACCGTCTTCGAGGTTGATGGAGTTCACAACCGCTTTGCCGGCAATCCGCTGCAGAGCTTCCTCGATAACTGGAGCTTCGGTTGTATCAAGAACGAGGGGAATCGATATCTGCGTGTTGAACCGTGTCACCAGTTCGCGCATATCAGAGGCCTCGGCACGCCCAGCATATGCGACACAGACATCAAGCATATGCGCCTGCTCACGCACCTGATCGCGACCCATCGCAACCATGCCTTCCCAGTCCTCTTTCAGCAAGAGTTCACGGAACATCTTGCTTCCGTTGGCATTCGTCCGTTCGCCGATCAAGATGGGAGGTGGAACTGTCTGGAAAGCAACCGACTGATACAGGCTCGATGCCCCGGGAACAAAATCGACTGTGCGTGGTGAGGGTGCAAGATTTCCGACTGCAGATGCCAACTGCCGGATGTGTTCCTTCGTCGTCCCGCAGCACCCTCCAACGATCTGCACGCCGAAGTCCTTAACGAAGTGGGAAAGATATTGAACGAGTTCGTGCGGCGACAAATGGTAGTGGGCTTTTCCCCCGATATTCTCAGGCAAACCGGCATTCGGCATGACAATGACTGGCTTCGGAGAGCTGGTCGAGAGAACGCGAACATGATCTGACATTTCTTTTGGACCTGTCGCACAATTCATGCCGATAACGTCAACATCAAAAGGCTCGATGGCAGTCAGCGCCGCCGAGATCTCCGTACCGAGCAGCATTGTACCCATGGACTCGATCGTTACGGAAACAACGACGGGCACACGTTTGTGAGCCTCGCGGAAGTAGTCGAAAATCCCATAGAGCGCTGCTTTGATCTGAAGAAGATCCTGACACGTCTCCACGCTGAGAAAATCAACGCCCCCTTTCACCAATCCCTGGGCCTGCACTCGATACGACTGAGCCATCTCTTTGAACGAAATATGACCCAAAGAGGGGAGCTTCGTCGTAGGTCCCATCGACCCCGAAACGAAGCGTGGGTGTCCCCCCAGGGAAAAATCTCCCGCCACTTTCTTTGCGATTTGGGCCGCCTTGAGGTTCAGATCATAGGACTGTTTCGCGAGATCATACTCGGAGAGGACGATCGATGTTCCACCGAATGAATTCGTTTCAATGACGTCACAGCCAGCATCGAGGTAGTCCTGATGAACGTTTTCGACAGCCGACGGTTTGGTGATGACAAGGTATTCGTTGCAGCCATTATACTGCTCGCCGCCAAAATCGTCAGGCGTCAGGTTCTGTCCCTGCAAATGCGTACCTGTCGCACCATCGAAGACGATGATCTTTTCATTGAGGATATCGAGAAAAGATTTGTTCATTGAATCATTGGTTGGCTGAGTTGTCTTGAACAAAAAACCCGGCAGAATGCGCCGGGGGCGTCGTTGGTTTACGTCCGACGCTTTAGCTTTTTTCTCGTGGCCGCAAGCTGTCGTTCAAATTGCCACGTTCTAAACTTATGAAAGATTGTCTCGAAGCGCAACAACGACTCGAGGAGTGCCCCAGAGAGACCCTATCAGCTAGCTGTTCGATTTCAGAGGTGAGCCGGCAAGAACAAGTCCGGAGCGTTTTTGTCTCTGACGTGCCACGGGCATCTCATCATAGGTTTTCCCATGCAACGATCGACCCGCAGCCTTTTTCTTGAAGCCACCCCATTGTTTGAAAAAGAAAGCGACTCCTTTGTTCTCACATTGTTTTTTCACCTCTCGCACCCAGTCCTGCTTCATCTCACGCGCACCAGGGCCGGATTCACCTCCAACTATCACCCAGTCTATGCCACGCAGGGGCAGCCTCGGGAATGGCGCAAGCAACGGCTCAAGAGACAAAAACCTCACGGCTGAAGGGACCCTAACCAGATCGCGAATTCGAAAGCTATACTGTGGATTCTCCGCGCTCACACCCATCCACACATTTGTTGGCCAAGGAAGATATGGGGATAGGGAAAGCAGTCGGTCAGACCTCTTCGTAAGAATCTGGAAGGTATGCCAATGTGCCCGCCTCATCGTATCGAACACTTTCACAATGAAATCCCCTGGAACATTTTTATGGAACAAGTCGCTCATTGAGTTCACAAAAATGATCTTGGGCTGCTTCCATTGTAAGGGAAGTTCTACGAGGTCCTCCTGCAATGTCACCTTGAAGCCGTTTCGGTACCTCGGCGATCCCATAGCTTGTAGCCGAGCCGCCATTCGTTCAGCGTAGCAGTGTTTGCAGCCTGGACTGATTTTGCTACACCCAGTTACGGGGTTCCAAGTTGCTTCAGTCCACTCGATGGAAGAGAGTTGTGCCAATGTGTATCCTCAGAAATCAAATACTTGTTGATCAGAACTATATCGCAGACATTCATCCCAAAAGATATATCCAAGCTTGTTTCTGGAAAAGAACGCCAAGTGGTACAGAGGCAGGTCGTGATCAGGGGTGCTAATGTGCCTGGTGTTACCTTTGTCGTGCTTCCGGTAACCCAGCGAGATCATTTGCTTCTCGAACTCCGCTGCAAGAAACCTTTGGAAGTTATTATCAGTCATCGAAAAACTCTTCCATCGCTCCCTCCAATCGCTCATCCCAAGAAACTCGTCAATCTTGTGGCTATGCGGCTTCACATAGTTGCTCAAGTTCCTCCTCCCGTCCATATCTAGAGCCAGGAGAACTAAGAAGTCAACAAAAAACGAGGATAATTTCTGTATTGTCTGGAATTTCAGGTCTAAAGAGAATGGATCAACGAAACAGAAAGTCAGGACTTTTTGTTTGCTAGAGTATTTGGGTACGGCATCAAGTATCTCAGAAACCGTTTGGTTGCAGTCCCCATTGACGAATTGCACATCTAGATGCGCGAAATGCTTAGCCACCCTTTCGCGAAGAGCGTGAATCATTTTCGCATCCTTCTCACAGAAAATGTACTTGTCGAACGGTTTCTTGACCGATAACGCGAGTAGTGGTGAACCTTTCAACCATTTTCCTGTCTCACTTACCAGAGTGCAACCCGGCCCCGAATATAAATCAATGTACACTCTCTTGTCCCACTTGCCGGCCATCGCGGTCGAGAACATTTCAATGTAGTTGTACAGGAGGGAGTATTTCTCTTCAGCCCAAAGATGAGAAGCGTTAACGTCCCAGCCGTCAGCATCCCAGAGGAGTCGGTCTTTTTTCATTCCTACCAACCATACGACATTTTTGTCGTCTTGTCAAGAAAATTCACCTCATGGAACGAGCACAATTTTCCCAAAGTGTCTTCCCTCTTCAACAATCTGATGAGCCTGGCGAACTTCAGTCAGGGGCAGCACCCGATCGATGACAGGTTTGAGCTTGCCCTGACCCATGAGATTCATAATCGTCATGAGATCTCCCTTGCGTCCCATGGTCGATCCCAGAATCTGCAACTGCTTGTAGAAGACGTACCGGAGGTCGGTCCTGGCCTCGTACCCTGATGTCGCGCCGCACGTCACCAAGCGGCCCCCTCTTGCTAACATTTTGATGTTCTCTTCCCAGATGCTTGCACCGACATGATCGAAAACCACGTCAACCCCTTTCCTACCCGTGAGCTTCCGAACCGTCTCGAGCACACTTTCAGTCTTGTAGTTGATGACCTCATCTGCCCCAATCTCCCTTGCTCTGGCAGCTTTCTCCTCCGAGCTTGTCGTAGCCAAAACCCTTGCGCCCAGCATCTTGGCGATCTGTATTCCTGCTGAACCTACACCGCTGCTTGCTCCGACGACAAGGACATCTTCAGTCTGTTTCACTCTGGCTTTGTCAACCAGCATCTGCCACGCCGTGAGGAACACAAGCGCTGATGCCGCAGCCGTTTCAAAGGTTACGTTTTGCGGAAGCCTCTGAATGTTCCGGGCCGGGACTGCAATGAACTCTGCATCTGCTCCATCGCGGTGTTCGCCAATCAGCCTGTACTCTTTGCAGAGATTGTCGTTACCGTCCAAGCAGTGTTTGCAGTGACCACAGGATATCCCCTGTGCCACAACAACCCGATCTCCGGTTTTCACATGACGGACACTGCTCCCCACTTCCTCAACAACGCCTGCTGCATCCACTCCCGGGATAAGAGGCAATGGAAACTTGACACCGGGCAATCCCTGACGAACCCAAAGATCAAGGTGATTGATGGAAGTCGCCTTCACCTGGACCAGTACATCAGTCGGGCCGATTTTTGGGGTGGGGATTTCATCCAGCACCAACTTATCGATGCCGCCGTGCTCGTAGATCCGCACACATTTCATTGGGAGTCCCCGAACTCTTCTTACCTGAGACAGAAAAGTATCCAAAAATCGGCCTAGATACAAGGTAGGTAGAAATTGCAGCGCACTTCGGAGAAACCCACACTCTGGGGACTACGGATAGGAATGAAACAAGCGAGAAGGATCCAACAGCAGGGTGACTCCCGCCATCGGATGACGCAGAATGCAGGAATGCGGCCGCATCGTTCGACGACCCGATACGTTCCGGCCTACTGAATCAGTGGCTTCTCCTTGATTTCAATAGCAGTCAACTTCAGGTCATCGCACAACAGGAATGATCCGGGATGTGCTTTCTCGCTCCCTTTGTCAGGAAGGATCGTTATCCGCACTTGCAGTATTGCGGCGCCTGCAGGGGCTTTGATTTCTTTTCTGAACTGAACAAACTTCCCCTTCGAGTCATCCAAATACTCTTCGTCAGAGCCAACGGTGCTTCCGGCAGCATTCTGGAAGCAAAGAACTACAATCCCTTGATCTTTGCCAAAGGATTGAAGTGCATAGGAGCCTTTGATCTGCACATCCTTTCCTGCTGTCTCGATATTCTTTTGACACACATAACCTGCAATCACGGAGCCGAAGAAGTCTTTGACTTCTATCTTGACCGCCCGCATGCCAGAGTTACTGATCTTCGATGCAGAAACCATGGTCAATGTCCCGGGGATATTGTTTGCATCCCAATTGTCTGGATTGTCTCCCGTGAATTTCTCAAAGTTCCCGTTTTTCAGGAGGTTTTCCGATTCCTTCTGAGCAAACGTGGTTTGAGGAAGGAAGAGGACAAAGAGAAGAATGCATAGATTTGTCATCGTCTTCATAATTTCCTCCGTTCGACTCAAGAATGAGTGTGCTGCCTAAAACACAAGACCCTAACCTTGCAGCCTCTAGATTAGGGTCTTTGAAAATCTTTACGCCGACAAAAAGAACCGCTGAGCTTGGCGATGTATTTGTCATCGGGGATGACATCTTTGGCCTCAGCCGTCGGAAAGGCAAAAGGCGTGCCGTGGACACTATCGAACCTTGGTCCGAGCCTGCCTCTCCATAGGTTCCGGAAGTCGGCTCATTTCACAAGAAATCGTCTCTGCCTTATGAGATCCTTATCAGAACAACAATTGGCACAACTCAGGAAAAAGTCAAAATGAATAATCTGCTACCAGAACTGAGAAAGGTCCAGCATTACGCAATGATGGCTGTGCGCTCTCTAACTCGTTGGCAGCAATTCAGGTATCACTCCGGCGACAAAACTCAAAGAATATAACTCAAGGCCGGGGGAGTTCATTTTCAGCGAAAGTGCATGCTGTCCAAACTCCACATTACAGATGATGTTGAAAAGCCGAGGACTGTCAACCAGGACATAGCTCCGTCCGTCATCGTCGAATCTGATGTCGACCCCCGCATTCTCTTTCGTCAAAGGTTTGCTGTCCTGAAGCGCGAACACCATGCTCGGCTTGTGTTCATCGACACCCATCACCGAATTCACTTCTACCGCTTCGTACGTCAAGGTCGCGCAGCCTTCCTCGCCGTTCTCTCCATCGAAACGCACTCCCTCCCTTTCGTTGTACCACTTGCCCTTGAGGTACATACGACCGTCGAGATGAAATCCTTCATCGTCATACAACATGGTCGATTCGGGAGTGTAGCCCTCCGGGTTTCCCAGCGTGCCTTTCAAATATCCGAGCTGGATCTCAGCCGTGGGCCGGAAGCAAACCGCACCCGGGTAGTCCGTCACGCGGATTGGCAACAAAAGATCAGGGAGTAGACCATGATAACCAGTTTCGACCAACAGAGACTGGATCGCCCGTTCGAATTGGTCGTACCCGCCTTCGCCGTGATGGGAAAAACGCAAGAAGCCATCCTTATCGATGAGGAACCTCGTAGGCCATTTGCGATTGGAATAAGCTGTCCAAATGACTGCGTTGCCGCCATCGCGCGCGCCGACCTGTCCATCATCGGCATCTGGAAGGACGCCATCCGGCAGGACGATGCCGCGGTGGCCGAGTACGCGGCCGGAGG
>JBGPAN010000122.1:0-9654 GCA_041480785.1 Bacteroidota bacterium
CACAACTTCAGGAAACAGTACAGTCTGATCGCGATTTATCCCTCGTTTATGATCCACTTGATATTCCTTCTTGTGTTCTCCTTCCATCCCACAAAAACCTCGCCAGAGTTTTCACACAATCTGGGAGCGTGGGAACGAGAGAAGATGTTTCACGATAATTCGGTTTTGCCGTGCCATCCGATAAAAGATTTTCGCGCTTTTATAGACGTCGACTTCAGTCGACGTAGGGCTCTTTCTTTCTCCTTCCGATTCCCGTCTCCCGCAGAATCAGCTGTGTTGGAACTACGACATGCCGCTCAGGAATCTCGTCGGGATGTTCAATAATCTCGAGCATTGTTTTGACGGCTTTCGTACCCTGTTCTCCCGGGTGTTGACTGATACAACTCAATGAGGGGTGCAGAAGGTTGATCATGTCGCTTTCGCCAAAGCAGATAATGTCAATATCATCAGGGATACGAATGCCGAGCTCTTTCGCGGCTTCATAAACTCCCAGCGCAACCGGATACGTGACAGCAAATACGAACTCCGGCCGATCGCCGTTTTCCCAAAGCTGTTTGAATCCGCGGTAGCCGTCTTCCTTGCCGAATCCTCCATGCACAATCCACTCCGGTTTCACCGGGAGTCCATGCTGCTTCAGGGTTTCCTCAAATCCGGTTTGCCGGTTCTTGCCAATGTTGACTGTCGGGTTGCCCCCAACCATCGCTATCTTTCGGTATCCAGCCTTCACTGCCTGCTCAACTATCTGGCTTGCCCCTCCTTTGTCGTCAACCTGCACGCTGCTGAAGCCCGCAATGGCGGGGTACGGCATCCGATCGAAGAATACGACCGGGATCCCCATTTTCCTGATCCATTTGAAGATTTCCACATCCTTTGTCTCCTGGGAAACCGAAATGATGATTCCATCAACTCGCATGGAGACAAGGGTCTGGATATGCTTCCTCTCCCGTTCTGCATTCTCCTGCGAAACCGTCAGGATCGTTTCATAGTTTTTTTCGAACGCAGTATTATAGATTGCCTCGATCACCGAGCCAAAGAAGAAGTGCGCGATCTTCGGAACAACAACGCCGAGCATGTTTGATCTTCGCGCGGAGAGGTTCCTCGCGATAAAATTCGGGCTATAGCCGAGATCGTTGGCAACTTTCCGGACAAGCTTTGAAGTCTTCTCGGATATATCGGGATGACCCCGAAGTGCTTTCGAGACCGTAACCCGGGAAACCTTTACCTTCTTCGCAATGTCATCAAGGGTTATGTGCGCTTTTCGTTTCACGTGATCGTTCCTTCCTTTCTCAAACATCCCGAGAAGAGATGATGCGCGCTTTTCTCAGAAGAAGCCGCATTCACTGATTCTCTTCTGTTACTTCGCTTTTTCCAGTTCTATGGCAGCGAGGAGAAACGGACCGTACCCTTTCATGTCGTTTGTCCGCTGTCGCTCACCAATGTAGTACTCATAGCTCCCGTCTCTGTACGGATTGCCACCCAGACCGGCACCCTGGCATGTGTGAAGAAGATCGATGAATCCCTTCGCATTGACAGAAACGAGGTTTTTGACGATTCCCTGGAATGATTCTCTTGCAGCTGTCAGGTACTTCTTGTCCAGATATCCTTTGTGAGCACCCTTGGCGAATGCGTACGTAAACATGCACGAGGCCGACGCTTCCAGATAGTTCGCTTCCCGCTTCCCCTGATCGAGCACCTGATACCAGAGGTGCGTTTTCTGATCGCGAACGTTCAGCGTTGCAGCCGACACATCCCTGAGAATGGCAATCAGCTCGTGCCTGCGTGGATGATTTTTGGGCAGAAAATCCAGAACGTCGACGATCGCCATTGCATACCAACCCATCGCCCTTCCCCAAAAGTTGGGAGAACAACCCGTCTCCGGGTTCGCCCATCGCTGCTGTTTGCTCTCATCCCACCCGTGATAGAGGAGTCCTGTTTTGCGATCGCGCGTATGTCTTGCGATGAAGACGAATTGATTGATGATATCATTGAATGAGTCTGGTTCCTTGAATTCCTTCGCGTACCAGGCGTAGAATGGTTCAGCCATGAACAGGCCGTCGAGCCACATCTGATATGGATAGATCTGCTTGTGCCAGAATCCCCCCTCGTGCGTCCTGGGTTGGTTCTTCAACTGATGCCTAAGGGTGTCTGCAGCGCGTTTGTATGTTTTGTCCCATGTTGTCTCAAAGAGCGTTAGCAGCGCTCTGCCGACGGCCACGTTATCAAGATTGAAATCGTCATACTTGTAGGTCTTGATGCTCCCCGATTCATCGACATACTGGTCGATATTTCTCCTGATGAAATCGAAGTAACGCTGATCCTTCGTGAACAGCCACATTTGATGAAGGGCTTCCAGCATCAGTCCCTGCTCATAATTCCACTTTTCGCTCGGAGAGAGCGAATCAAATGTCACCGCGCCGGGATGGCGCAGCACGAAAGACTCGGCGATCCTTTTCGACCACGGCCACTGAGGGGAGACGGACAATGAATCACCCTCGTTCCTTGGCGGGTCGCTGCCATTGCTCATTGTCGGCAGAGGCAGAAGGAACAGAACTGACATCAAGAGACCCACAGAAGTTGATTTCATAGTTTCCCCTTTGAAGCTCATACGGTGCTGTTCAAGGAACTAGCGACTCCAGAGACGATAGAATGACGCGCGTGCCACGCGGGGCTGAGGAATCCAAATTCAGCCCCGTGCGACACATACCCTCAGAGCCTTCGTTACTTCGCTAATACCATTCTTTGCGTCTGAATGAAATTCCCTGCTCTCAGTTGATACAGGTAGACTCCCGATGCAAAGTGTGATGCATCAAATGTTGTCTGATATGATCCTGGCTGGAGTTCGCCATTGACGAGCGTGGCAACTTCCCTGCCGAGGACATCGAACACCTTCAGCGTCACAAATTCGGATTTCGAAATTCCTGCCTGACCGGCAGGCAGGCGAAATTCGATATTTGTCGATGGATTAAACGGGTTGGGGTAGTTCTGCTGGAGTCTGAACTCACCCGGCACGTCGATTCCTTTCTGCTCCACACTACTGGCCACTGCTGTTGTTCCCGATATCGTAACGGTATCAAGAACGGAGTATTTCGAGCTGGTACCCGCAGTCGCACTTACCCAGAAAGGATATATTCTCAGGGAGAATTTTCCGTTGTTAGGAACCGTCACATTGATCGCCTTTGAATAGGGCGTCACGGTAGAGTTGGGGTAAACGAATGCGGAATCCGTATTGAGCAGCGTCATCGTAGACCACTTGTTCGTCGAATAGAAAGCTTTCCCTTTAACAGCGTTTGTGCTGCCACCCCCACCATAGTTGAAGAAAACTCTCTTTACGGTGAAGCTACGTCCGCTGACGGGCGCAACATCAAACTGGACGTAACGCCCAGCGGCCGTATCGGTTTCGCTTGCCGGCCAATTGTTGCCGCCCGGACCATTCAAATTGCATCGCTGACCGTTCGCATTGTAGCTGGCGACTTGCCAGCCAACTGCTGGCCCTATGGAGTTGGAATCTCCTATGACATTTGCGGTGTTCGTCGCGTTTTTGAGCATCGTGCTGCTCAAATACCATATAACACTATCAGGCGTTTGAGCAAGTGCAATCGTTGTCGTCATCGTCATGATGACCACGAGCACAAGCACGAAAAATGATATACACAGTTTCATAGCGTACTCCTTTCTGATGAGTGTAGAAAATTCGAGCGATCTTCTGCTGCACTGGAACGAAGCATCCCCCAGTTACTTGGTGATGATCATTTTCTTTGTCGCCGCCAGATTCCCAGCCTGCAGTCTATAGAAGTAAACACCGCTGCTCAGTCCGAAACGATCACCTGAAAATGACGTTACATACGTCCCGGCCGGCTTCAATTCATTCACCAGCGTTGCGACCTCTCTGCCAAGAACATTAAACACCTTGAGCGTCACAAATTGGAAATTGACAATTCCTGCCTGTCCGGCAGGCAGGCGAAATTCGATATTCGTCGTGGGATTGAACGGATTCGGATAGTTCTGCTCGAGCATGAAGCCGACAGGTTGTGAATTCTTCTCATGGATTGCTGTCGTGGTCGATGGATTGCTCCCCACCAGGCTGTTGAGGTAGAGCTCCAACATGGTATATCCACCTGCGCCAACTTTGTTTCTGTCAGTAGCATTGTTCGGATCGAGTCCTTGCGCGATTTCCCAACTATCCAGCATTCCATCATGGTCGAAGTCGAGAGGGGCAGCAGCACTGTTCAAGACTGGCCATCCGCCTACATCTGTCTGACTGTCGATGATTCCGTACACCTTTGTTGTGTCGAACCCTTGGGCTTTGGCATACGTCTTCCCGCCATAGGTCACCTTGCCTGCACGCGTCTCGTAGACGATTCTCCCATCAATGGTATCCCGCTTCGGAAACGTTGCGCCGGCATACTGCAAAACGAGGTCGAAGGCCTGCTGAGCTGAATGGGTCGTCACGGGAAGGGATGGAAAGGGTGTTGTCGTTTTCAGTTTGTTCAGGTCGCTCACAGCGATTGATGGATTGACGCCTCCTGCCCAATTATCATTGGAGACTGTCGGATTGCCGTCGACATAATTGCCCTGAATATACCATACGCCCAGCGTGTCAGATGGCTGATAAATCCTTGACCGGACGCCGGTTTTGGTCGCCGGCCCTGGCTTGTAGTAGTTGTTGACAAAATTTGCCGTGCTTGCTTCACCGCCGTAGGCGCTGTTGAATCCCCAATTGTAGATGACGTTGTTGCGCAAATCCACATTGTAGCAGGCGACCGTCGTTCCCGTTCCCGAGAGTCTGGGATTACGGCTTGAATGATGAGCGAGAAGGTTGTGATGAAACGACGTATGGTCCACTCCCCCCCAAATGCCTCCGTATCCGTGAGCACCTTTGGGATGGTTTGAATTGTAGAGACTCTCGCTGATGATGCACCATTGCACCGTCACGTAATCGTTGCCATAATACGAGAGTGTTTCGTCTTCGCTCCAGCTTGCGGAGCAGTGGTCGACAATGATATGGTTCTTGAACGGCGGAGAGCCGGAAAACGCGCTCATTGCATCGCTCTCTCCTCCAGATTCATCGCCGAGACGAACACGGAGATACCGAATGATGACCTCGTTGGCGCTGACGACCAACGCATACTTTCGCAGACAAATACCATCCCCTGGCGCTGTCTGCCCTGCGATCGTGATTGAATCTCTCGATATCTTGAGGTCGGAAGTCAAGAGAATCGTCCCCGAAACACGAAACACCACCGTCCGCGCCCCGCTTTGATTAACCGCCCAACGAAGAGTCCCGGCAGTGGCGTCATCATCAAGCTTGGTCACTTCCAACACCTTTCCGCCGCGACCTCCTCGGGTATACTTGCCGCCGCCTTCTGCGCCCGGAAAGGCCAGTTGTTGTGCGTTCGCTGCAAGGGCAAATGTCCACAGACAGACGGGCACCATGCACACTCTTATGAACCTTCTCTTCGATCCTCTACTTGATTTCAATTCCATGCTACTTTGCTTCCGTCGGATTCCAGTTGTCGAAGCTTTTCAAAACGTTTCTTGCGGTGATGTCTTTTGTCTCCGCATCACTCAGCTGATGTGACCAGGGAACCCGGGCAGAGGGGTTTGCCCCTGGTCCGATGCTTTTGTATTCCATGTATCGGGCAGTCTTCTCTGCTTCCGGCTTGCTCCAGTTGTGCCATCCCTCCGGCCGGATATGCTCACCAAGCTCACAATTGATGAACGCTGTGTATGCATACAACCGCCACGGACGGCCCAGGTAGACCTTTCTGCCTACGCTGTCTGACGCAAGCTTGCAGTTCAGGAATACAAAGCCAAACTCCTGGGTGGGAAGCGTCGATGCTGCCGTGATGTAGGAGTTCACCTTGCTCACGATCGTGCATCGATTGAAGACCGCGGTGGCAGCCCCGAATATGAAGTCCGTTGTCCCTTCGATATAGCACCGATCGAAGAATTGTCGGGCATTTTCGCCTGATGCGAGTAGCGTATCCTGGTTTCCGATGAACCTGCAATTGCGGAACACACACCGATCTCCTTCAACATGCATTGCCACAGCTTGCCCGACCCTGCCAGCCGAATTGACGAACGTGATGTTTTCGAACACAATATTGTTGCCGGCGACCTGGCATGTGAACGATGTGAACGTACTCAACTTCTTACCGGTGTTGTCGATTTTGCCGGAGTAGTCATTGTACGTAACAATGGTACTATCGACATTCTGGCCGATGATGGTGATATGCGTCTTCCAGGTCGGAATCACGAGCTTCTCTTCATAGATTCCGCTCTTCACGAAAATGATATATTGTCTCTCTGCATAGTCACGACAGGCGTTCACGGCCTCCTGGATCGTTCTGAAGTTTCCGCTGCTGTCTTTGGAAACGACAAAATCGTAGCCGGGAAACGCGTATGCCCTCAGACTGGAAAAAATGATGAGCGCCACCAGGGAGCGAATCCAGCGAGCCCTTGTCATTCTTTACTTACTTTCGTGATGTTAACGTATTTGCCACGGCAGGCGCTCATTTTTTCACAGACCCGCCATCGCCTGAAAAACCAGCCGCGCGACTTCTAATGCTCCTGCCGGCTGAAAATGAGTATTATCCTTGCCTCCGTTGGGATACCCTTCATACAGCCCAGCGGCAAAATTCATGAAATAGTGACTGGTGACGTACTCCTGACCCTTCGAAGTGAAGAAATCGATTGAGAGCTGCGTCAGGTCGATGAGCCGGACATTCAGTTCTTTCGCAACTTGCTTGACTGCATCAGGGTATTCACCATGCACGTTCGAGAGTTTTCCGTCTGCCCATGGATAGTTCCGATTCACAGGGGTCAGCAGTATAGGAACGGCTCCTTTTTCACGCGCCTGATTCACAAAAAGACGCAGGTATTCCTTGTATCCTTCGACGTTGACGTAGCGTTCCGGCTTGTCTTTCGCTGCATCGTTGTGACCAAATTGCATGAGGACCAGGTCGTTTGGTTCGAGTGACTTGCAGACTTCTGACCATCTTCCTTCCTCAAAAAACGTTCGCGTGCTTCGTCCGCCTCGAGCCTTGTCTACAACAACAACGCTGTCAGCCTTGATGATCGTTCGCACCTTGAACAAGCTGTCCGAACTCATGAATGACTGAAACACCTGTCCCCAACCGGTGATGGGGTATCTCTTCGCCTTGTAGTCGTCGTAGAGTGTGTAATCTGCCATCGTCGAATCACCGATCAAATACATTTTGACAATCTTCGTTCCCGATACCGCAACGCCTACTGTCTCCTGTATGTGATGGCAGAGATCGTTGGTGTATGCTACGGTGTAGGTGCCCGATTCTCTCACATCCAACGTCTGTCCGTTTTCCCCAGAAAGGACTTCGCCATCACGATACCATTGGTAGTCGGTCCCGACTGTAGCAACCAATGTTCCTGTCTTTGCGTCGACGGAGATTCCAGATCCAGCGATAAGGGACGCAGAACTGAAAACAATCAGAAAGAAGAGCGTGGCTAAGTGTTTCGTGAGCTTCATGATGATCGACTCCGTGACAGTATTTATTTACCTTTGAGTGTCTTGTCGAGGAATGTCACGATGTATCCAGACGCTTCGTCAAACCACGGATGAAAAAGCCAGAAGGGATGGGGAGTATCGGGTATCGAGTGCACTTCAGAGTAGACACCGAGTTTGTTCAGCTGAGCAATCATCTCGTCACGCCCGGCATGATATCGCTCCAGCGAACTATTCATGAACAGTATTGGGGATGTGTTCTTGTCAATGTAGTTGATGGGCGACGCTTCTCTCCATATTTCCGGGTTTTCCTTGAAAGAACCCCCAAACCACGCTTTTCCCGCTGAAGGTTTCTTGGGATCGTCGTCCTTCGCACTTTCAGCAGGGGCGGTAAAATCAACAACGCCATCGACATCGATGACAGATTGTACACGGCTCGAGTATTCCGGATAACCGGAAGTACCTTCAAACTTCTTCACGTCAGCAGTTGTACCGAGAAACGCCGCCAGCTCTCCCCCAGCCGAGCAGCCATAGACTGCAATCTCATCCGGATCGATGAAGAACTTTGACGCGTTTGCGCGCATCCAGCGTATCGCCGCTTTCAGATCATAGATTCCCGCTGGATAGAGGGCCTCAACCGAAAGTCGATATTCCACAGTTGCAGCCACGTACCCATGCGCAGCCATGTGCTGAGCCATCGGCCATTCCATCTGACGGTTGCCGGAACGCCAGCCGCCTCCGTGAATGAGGATCACGCCGGGATAGAGCGCATCCCCCTTCTTACGCGGAGAGAAGAGGTCAAGATGAAGTTCCCTCTTTCCGTACCGTGCATAGACAATGTTTTCCTGAGCGGCGACGCCGTCCGGGAGTTTGGCTTCTACGAGTTTTGCAAGAGGATATTGCTTGCAGACTTTGGGCACTGTGTTGTTGAGCGTAAATGACGTATCGCGCGGAATCTCCTTCTCTTGACCAGGAAGCGAAGAAGTCAAAACAAACAGAAGTCCGATCGATGTGAACGCCAGAGCGCCAACGGGTTTGAATGGATTGCACATATGGTCGAGACAGGGCTGAGCCGAGAATCTGAACGAGAGGGTTACTTTGATAATTACTTTAACGATTACTTTAACGATCCCGGCACAGTAGAACTTTACCAAAACAAAGACTATTTGTCAAGCGGATTTGATGTTTCTCTGCATGCGTTGCCATTTTTGCGAAAGCCGGAGAATTGCTTTCAGGCAACAAAGATTTGCGGAAGGCGTGGGTCGAGACTGCTCAGGAGCCGAGAAAAATCGGTTTGATGTGACGATCGAACAGGTTTTCCGTCACATTCTTCCCAATAATTACCCGCGAGTCTTTGAGCATCTGGAGGTACTTGTCCCCCATCTCGGCGGCAACTTTGTACCCTACATGAAGCAGTTGTCTGAAATGCAGATTGTATCGTGGATCCTTCTTGTTGTGCCTCAACGCGTTTGCATATTCTTCACTGGTCCACGACAAGACCGTGCGCGGATTGGGCAACTTTGCTCTATCGATATCGATGACCGTCTCGTACGGTTTGCACAACTCATCGATGCGATCGTAGGCTTTGACATATACTTGTTTCGCTGTGTCGAGTCCAGCACCTCCCGCCATAGCGAGACCGATGAGTTCCTCCAGCCACGTCGTTCCTGCTGTCTTTAAGTGCAACCCCGCGTTTTCCTTCTTCAGTGCGCGATGAATGATCGGGTACAGCGAAAACTTGTCGCTGCCTGAATGCACGCTCAACTTCAGATTCCTCGGCAAATCAAACGTCTTCACTGCATGCGCTATCACAAGCAGATCTTCTTCGAACTCCGTGCTGAATGCTTCGACGGAGCCAACATAATCGATCCCCTTCAGGAAGCTTCCTGTGAACTTCGGCGCTATCGTCTGCACCTTCACTCCTTCATGCGCAAGCGCTGCCAGGATGAAAAACAGTTGCGCTGGTGTCTGTGGTTCGCTCGCCTCATCCATGGAAACTTCCGCAACGAAATGATCGACCTCTTTTTTCGCCGCTATGCGCCGATAAATCCTTCCGGCTTCCTGAACCGCATACAAGTACTTTCGACCAATGGCAAGCAGGTCTGCTTCTGTGACCTTCGTTGCAGTCTGTACCCCGGGAATTGGAAATGCCGCCAGGTACTTCGACATTGATG
>JBGPAN010000123.1:0-9584 GCA_041480785.1 Bacteroidota bacterium
AGTCTTACAGCGGCGAAATGGCGCAGAACGCGTTCAATTTCTCCGCTTGAATACACGGTGACCCGGTTCAATATCACAACGCAGCAATTCATGAGCTGGGTGATCGCCACAAATTTCACGCTGTCTGCCGGCGTCCAACTGGCGTCGACCTGCAAACTGTTTGCCCCCATTATCGGCATCGACCTGACAGCCATTGTGCTCCTGATCGGCTTCATTGTGATGCTTCATAATTTTCTCGGTGGACTTTGGGGTGATATGGCCATGGATGTTGTCCAGGGAGTTATCCTTGTTGGGATTACCTTCATCGTGATGCCGCTGAGTCTGAACCTCATCGGTGGTGTTGGGACTCTTTTCGACAAGCTGCCTCCCCTGACATTCGATCACACCTATAACAATGTGCACTACACAGAACACTGGCTCCTGTCGATCCTTATTATTACGTCGATAGGATTTGCAGCCGGCGGGGCGCAGCGGTTCTACTCGGTGAAGGATGAAAAGAGCGCCAAACGTGTCGGAAAGATGGCAGCGGTGCTTGCTCTCTGTACGCCGCTTGTCTTCGGAATTCCCCCGCTGGTTGCAAAAGTCTATTGGCCCGATCTGAGTCAGGTTGAATTCTTCAAGCCGTACCTTGCCACCAACCCGCAAGATCTCGTCATGGTCGGCCTCGTGCTGAAACTTCTTCCTCATGGATTGATTGGTGTTTTTATTGCGGCAATGCTGGCAGCGACAATGACAACCCTGAGCACGGTCTACAATATGGTCTCCTCCATCGTGTCGCACGACATCTACAAAGGCGTGTTCCGACCGAACCTTACGGACAAGCAGTTGTTGAAGGCTGGTCGCATCACAGCAATGACGATTGGTCTGATCGTGATGACTCTGGCGGTCTTCTTCGTCAAGAGCAAATTCGGAATTTTCAATCTGATGCAGGCATTCTTCACGCTGTTTAATATTCCGGTGATAGTACCGCTTGCGTTCGGTCTGATTTTCCGGAGAGTCCCAAAGTGGTCCGCAGTCGGAGCAATCGCATGGGGATTGATTGTAGGCGTGACCACCCGATACGCCCTCGGGTGGGATATCGGCCCGCAGGTGTATCTAGCGTTCACAATGACATTTGGGATCTTCAGCACGTCACATTGGACGGCGAAATTGTATCGTGAGAACAAGGTTGCCCTTGCCGCTATCTCGGCATCTATTTCGATCGCAATGGCAATTCTTTTCTACCTTACGCCAGTTGGGCAGATTGAGGACTGGCAGAAGGTTGTGGCGTTCGTGAGCGCTGTGGCTTTGGGCGCGAGCCTTTATGGCTTTGCAAGATTGTTTGCGATAGAGAAAGAGGAGGAGAGGAAGCTTGTTGAAACATTCTTCAAGAAAATTGATACTCCGATCGACGTAGCGAAAGAGGTGTATGCCGGCGGGCGACGGCAGGTGTCAACAATGCCTCTCGTTGGCCGGACGATAATCTTCCTTGGCATTCTTGTTTCGATGTCGTATTTCACCAAACTCGAAGGTCTTGAAATTGTCGCCGTGACAGCCATGGTGGTGATCCTGCTGGGGTTTGGCGGGACACTCTGGATCCTTGGAAAGCGCACAGAGTGGAAAGAAGAACAGGAGCGGATAAAACTTACTCAGGCCACATAATGCATCCGGCACAACGATGCAGACAGGAATCGACGGAAAACTTATGAGTGAGATCATATGAAGATTCGTCTGGCGTATGGGAGAGAAGGACTTGAGGTGGATGTGCCGGAGAAGAATCTGGCCAAGATTCTCTCGATGAAATCAACACCGCTACTTGCTGATCCGTTAGGCGCTATCAAAGACTCGTTGCTTCATCCGATTGGCTGTCCACCGCTTGGCGAGTTTGCTCGTAGAGCAAAGAGCGTCTGCATTGTAGTGTGCGATTTTACCCGGCCCGTTCCGAACAAGGTGCTCTTGCCCCCAATGCTCGACCTCCTCGAAATGAACGGTGTCCAGAAACAAAACATCACGATACTCGTCGCCACGGGGCTTCATCGACCGAGCACACCGGCTGAATTGGACACGATATTCGGTCCGGACATTCTTCGCCGCTACACCATTGTCAATCATCGAGCGTCGATTCTTGAGGAACAGCGCTCTATTGGCCGGACCAGAAGAAACACTCCAGTCTATATTGACGAGCGGTATTGTTCGGCCGATCTTAAGATCACCGTCGGGTTCATCGAGCCCCACCTCATGGCAGGGTTCTCCGGTGCGCGCAAAGTCGTCGCAATTGGGTGCGCCGGAGAAGAAACCATCAAAACCCTGCACAGCCCGTCGTTTCTGGATGAGCCATTGTGCTGTGAGGGATCGATTGACAGGAACCCGCTGCACCACGAGTTGCTGGAAATCGCTTACATGGCCGGGCACGATTTTTCCATTGACGTCGCTCTTGATGCGAACAAATCCATCACCGGAGTTTTTGCAGGCCATCCCCAACTCGCTCATGCGGCAGGGATGGAAGCAGTGCGGAAGTTTGTAGGGGCCACACTGCCAGAACTTGCCGATATTGTTCTCACGACGTGCGCGGGATTTCCATTGGATTTGACATACTATCAGGCAATTAAGGGAATGACCGCCGCTCTTCCTGTCTTAAAAAAAGGGGGCGTGCTTATTCTCGCAGCAGAATGTGCAGAGGGGTTGGGAAGCGAGAGGTTCGTTTCCATGGCAACCCGCTTCCGCACATCTGAAGAATTTGGACAGTGGATCCACAACCATCCGGTCGAAGTCGACCAATGGCAACTCCAGGAGTGCGCGAAGGCCACACAGCGCGGTGAGATTGTGGTGGTTTCAAGCGGCATTCCGCCTGAGCAACAAGAGAAGCTTTTTGTCCAGACGGCTGCCAGTGTTGAAGAGGCTCTTCAGCGTGCACTCCACAAACTGGGTCCAAGCGCATCGATTGCAGTAATTCCCAAAGGCCCATATACCCTTGTTGATGTTGATTCCGGTGCCATGTAGCAGGCACTGGCAGGGCTTTCAAAAATAGGAAACCAGCAACACCCTTCTGACTCACCAGCAACAGCCCAGAGAGCGGCGAGGTGGCCGCGATTCTTGACATCCGATTCATTAACCGTTATAATCACTTATACCTTAATTAAACGTCATTCAATTAGCAAAACAATACCCTATGGCACTCAACTATACGGTACCCGCCGTCGATCGTGCAATCAGGGTTCTCGAACTCCTCTCCGTCGCACCGAACGGCTTGTCGCTTGCTCAGTTGGCATCGCAGACAAAAGTTCCCAAGAGCACCATGTTCCGCATTCTCCACACGCTTCATCAGCATCAAATCATTTTGGAGGACAACGAACGCAAGTTGTTCACACTCGGCATGAAGGTTCTCGGGTGGGGAAACGCAGCGCTGGAGCGGATCGACTACAAAGCGATCGCACATCCCTATCTCGTGAAGCTTGCGGAGGAAACCCGTGAAAGCTTCTATCTGGCCCTCCTTGACCATGATGAAGTTATCCTGATTGACCGTGTGGACACACCGGAAGTATGGAAAATGGTGACGCGGCTCGGTCAGCGTTCACCATTTCACTGCACGGCAACGGGCCTGGTCATTGCCGCTGGCATGAACGACGAAGCAATTGATGAAATGATTGATCGTCACGGACTCAGGAAATTTACGCCGAGAACCATCACGAACAGCGTACGACTCAAACGCCGGTTGAAAGAGGTCCATCGGCTTGGCTATGCGGTGGCCGACGGAGAATACAAGCTCGATCTCTGTGCCGTTGCTGTCCCCGTCTGGAGCCATTCCGGAGCTGTCGTCGCGTCACTGATGACCGCCATTCCGTCTGCGCGCAGCCGCAAGGATAAAAAACTTGTTGGCAATCTCATTTCAGTTTTGAAACGTGAGGCGGGCCAGATTTCGAGACGAGTTGGATATGAGAAGGCGTCCCTCAGCAACTAAGTTGCCTTCCCTGCCACGAAAACAATGAAGGAACTGTATGCACCGTCTTGAATTTGGCGTGGTGAGCGACGAGATTTCACCCGATTTCAATGAAGCTGCACGATATGGCGGCGAGTGGGGCATCTCGATCTTCGAGTTGCGCGTACTCAGAACCGGGCGCATTCCGGCGGTTGACGAAGGTGAACTGCGGGAAGTGCAGGCACTGGTGAAAAACAATGGTCTGAGGGTGACAGCGTTGTCGCCTGGAATCTTCAAGCTGCCGTTGTCGCAAACAGCGAAACTTGAGGAAGAACTCGCTACAACATTTCCCAAGACGCTTGCGTTGGCGCGTGAGTTCGGCGCGTCTCTCGTCATTGCCTTCGGATTTCGAAGAGAACAGAACGAAGACCCGGAAATGTTCTCTCGGGCTGTGGATTTCATGAGCCGCGCCGCTGAGAAAGCAGGGAAGGAAGGAATCAGGGTCATCATCGAAAATGAGCCTGGCTTCTGGTGCGATTCTGGTGCCAATACGGCAAAACTGATTCAAGCGGTGAACTCACCATACCTGAGAGCTAACTGGGATCCGTGTAATGGCTACGGCACATCCGAGCGTCCCTTTCCAGAAGGGTACGAAGCGCTCAAGCAATTCATTGCCAACGTGCACGTGAAAGACACAAAAGAAGGATCCTTGATTCGCTGTGTTCCCGTCGGTGAAGGTGCGTTGAACTGGAGGGGACAGCTTGCAGCCCTGGTGCGGGATCAACTGGTGCGGCACGTAACGATAGAAACACACTGTTTGCCGTTGGTAGAGAAATCGAAACAGAACGTTGAGACACTGAAGCACTATCTCGAAGAAATCTATCGCCAACAGGAGACTGCAGAATGAGCCTTGAACGACGAGACTTCTTGAAATATGTCGGCATGGGAGCCATTGCCACAACCATCCGTCCAAATCTCGATTCTCCCCAGGATGCCCCGCTTGTGAACGAGCAAAAAATCCATCCGGATTTTCGTTCAAACAATCCCGGACTGGAATACTATCTCCTCGGCAACGGCCTGATCCTCACGGCCCTTCAGGTTTCGCCGAAGCCGGAGTCCGGAACACACTGCGGCATGCTTGTGAGTTCATCCGAACATTTTTGTCGGAAGCTCAGCACCTACCTCTTCCATCCGGAACGGGGTCTCCAGAACACAAGATTCACCATCAATATCGATGGAAAAGGATATGGCCCGGAGTATGACAAAACCACGGTCCGATGGGAATATCCCGACAACGTGCCAACAATTATCATAGAGTGGACTGCGGGCGAGTGCGCGGTTCGGGAAGAATTGGTGTGTCCCATAAACGACTCCGCTCTTGTTCGGACAGTGACGGTTCAGAACAAGTCATCCGTTGCCGTAAAAGGAACCGGCACAATCCTTCTCTATCCCAATCTTATGTTCTTCGACGAATATCACGTCGACCGTGAGAAAGGAACCCTGGCAGCGGCGGGCTATGCTGCGATGGAGATGTTCTGCCTCAACGAAGCGACGCCGGGTGATCGGCATCTGAACGTCGTGTTCGGAGAAATCCCCGCCGGTGGCAAGAAAACCTCAACCGTCGTTCTGACAGTCAACCTTCCACGGGCGAAGTTTGAAAAGAAGGGTCTGCCCGCGATGGTGAAGGAAACCCAGAAGTACTGGAACCAGCGTGCGACATGCGAAACGAACAACGCCGGACTTAATCACCTTTTCCACAGTGCGGTGACGGGCATGCGCTCTGCCGTGGCCCGATCAGGGAAGATGGACGCAGGGATTTGGCAGTACAATTTCGAATGGGTGCGCGACCAGAGCATGATGGCGGCTGCGAGTTCCCTGTGCGGATATTCCGATATTGCTGAGACATCCCTGCTTCGCATGCTCGATCGTTCAATTGATGATGAAGGGCGGGCTCGGGACGCAAGCCGTCACAGGCCGCCGGAGACAATTGAACTCGATCAAAACGGCGAGCTCCTCTACGCACTGTGGACTCACTGGATATGGACTGGCAACGATGCCATCATCAAGCGATATTGGCCAAGGATCAAAGCTGTAGCGAACTATGTGCTGCGGCCGGAGTTTCTGGATCCCGCGACCGGGCTTGTAAAGAACTCCCGAGAATTCTGGGAGCGTGATCCCGGGTTTGGAGTAAAGGAAGGATATGAGCATACCTATCAAGTCTGGAACATCGTCGGCCTTGAGCTCGCAGCTGACCTGGCGCACCATATGAAAGAACCGGCAACGGCGCAGAAATGGGTGGAGACTTCAAGAAAGATGAAGAACTCCTTCCTCAATGACCCCAAGTTCTCTTTTATAGACAATGGCGTATTCATCAAGCGCCGCTTGTTGAACGGCGACGTCCAGCGCACCTTTGAACCGCCAAATCGAAAATCAATGCCTCCTGGCGTGCCGCTGAACGTTGAAAAAGTCTCGTACGCCGACCCTGACACCGGGAATGTCTATCCAATCATGTTGGGTTTGATTGATCCAAAAAGTCCCGTTGCAATCAAAACACTTGAGTCGATGGAATTGTTGTGGAATCAACGATGGACCACGGGCGGATATGCCCGTTACAACGTGACGTCGGAACCTGATTCGCCGGGATCGTGGCCGTTTGCGACGATGTTTCTGGCCCGTGCGTACTTCGAGGCGGGGAACGACGAAAAGGTATGGCGCGCGCTCAATTGGCTTTTAAGTTGTCCCGGAGGGAAGGCTGGATCGTGGTTCGAATGTCACGCTGACCGGCCTGTGCCGCCGTTGCCGCCGCTGGGGATCGTACCGTGGACATGGGCAGAATTGGCCGTCTTCTTCGTTCATCATCTGCTTGGCGTTCGCCCAAACAAGAACGAACTTGTCATTCGGCCGAGAATGTTGAGCGGACTCGACAAAGTAAAAGCATCATTGACTCTTCGCGGTCAGCGAATCGACCTGACTGTTACCCGCGCTGACAAGGAAACACTGGCCATGGTGAACGGAAAACGGGTCCCACTGGTCAACGGGGAACTCAAGCTGCCGATTCCGGCGAAGGGTCAAACTATCGAAATGAAAATCTAGAAGACATTGTCCGGGTGAACCATGACAACATTGTTTGGCAAGAACTACAGCCGCCGTGAGCTGGAACAACGCGTTGGTCACCTTTCACAGATAGCAGGAGTGAGGTTGATGCAGCTCCAGGAGGGGCAGGAGGCGGGTGTCCGTATCGCAGATGTCCGGAGCGGATCGGGACTGCGATATCAGATTTCGCTCGATCGTGGAATGGATATATCTGTTGCTGAGTACAAAGGTATGTCGTTGGCGTGGCGCTCCCCTCAGGGGGATGTCCACCCGAGCCACTTCGATGCGAAAGCTCTGGGGTGGTTGAAATCGTTTCCCGGTGGATTGATGACCGGATGCGGGTTGACCGCTGCAGGGGCTCCATGTGTTGATGCCGGTGAAGAGTTGGGGATCCATGGCCGGTTGTCGAACCTCGCTGCCTCCAACATTGAGGCGAAAACAGAATGGGACGGTGACCGGTGCGTATTCAAGGTCGGCGGGGCCATGAGAGAAAATATCCTCTTCAAGGATAACCTGACTCTCTACAGGACGATCGAAGTTGAACTCGGGAAATCGCTCATTACTCTGCGTGACAGGGTTGTGAACGAGGGATTCCGGCAATCGCCGTTGATGATGCTCTATCACATTAATCTGGGGTGGCCGTTGCTTGACAATGGAGCCGAACTGCACTTGAATGCCCGATCAATGAGGCCGAGAGACGCCGAGGCGGAGAAGGGCACGGCATCTGCGACCAGAATTCCGTCTCCAATTTCAGGATACAAGGAACAAGTCTTCTACCACGACCTGATTGCAGACAACAACGGCTTCGCTTCGGCGGTACTAGCAAACAAGAAACTCGGACTGGGTGTGTTCGCGCAGTTTAGGCAGAAGGAACTGCCGAGGTTCATTCAATGGAAAATGGTGGCGGAGGGAGAGTACGTGCTGGGATTCGAGCCTGCGAATTGCCTGGTTGAGGGACGGGCCAAAGAACGCGAGCAGGGAACATTACAATTCCTTGAACCCGGAGAGACGCGGGAGTTTCTCGTTCACATTGGCGTTCTTGATGGCAGCGCCGCGATCGATCAATTCAAAAGCGAAAACAACTTACAATGACAGAGAAAAAAGTACGAATCGCACAAGCCGGAATTGCCAATCACGGCAGGACAATTGTGAATGCGACACGTGATGCCGGAAATCTTCAGCTTGTTTCGTGCTTCGACATCAATGTGTCAGCGAACAACCAGGTGGCGAAGGAGTTCGGTGCAACGGCAGCCATGGGATACGATCAACTCGTCAATGACCCGAATGTCGACGCTGTTTCGTTGGTGACGCCAAATCATCTTCACCTCGAGCAAATCCGCAAGGCCGTTGAGGCGAAGAAACACATTTTCGTGGACAAACCGATCACGAACACTGTTGCCCAAGCGCGTGAGGCAATCAGCCTAGCAAGAAAAGCAGGCCTCATCTTGATGGTGGGCCACAATACTCGGCGTCGCCAGGTGTTCCGGCGTGCAAAAGCACTCTTGACCGAGCAGCGAATCGGCGATATCGTGGGGGGCGAAGCGAATCTTTCCCGTCCCGCCGGCCTGCAGGCGGGGCTTCCGGCGTGGAAAGCGGATCGTCGCACATGCGCACTCCTGCCGATGATGCAGCTTGGAATCCACTTCGTTGATACCGTGGAATATCTGATCGGCCCCATCGAGCGTGTCAGCTGTTTCGCCGGCAATATCGCAATGCCCAACCAGGTATTCGACTCGACAGCAGCAATTCTCCAGCTGAAATCAGGCGTTCCCGTCTCTCTCACATCCTACTACGTCTCCGCCGATGCGTATTTTGTCCGCATCTATGGCACACAAGGGACGATTCATTGCTTTCCACTGAAGCTCCGTCTGGACCTCCTGCAAAATGGAGAACCGAAGGAGACGATCGAGGAAGATTTCGGCTCAGAAGGGGCGGGGAGTTATATTTTACAGATGCGGGAATTCGGGGACTGTGTTCTGCGCGGGACTCAACCCGAAACGGGAGGCGAAGAGGGACTTCGCGCTCTTGCAGTGGTGGAAGCAATGAGTCAATCTGTCGAAAATCACGTTGTTGTTGAAATCAAAGAAATCCTAGGAAGGGGATAACAATGCAACCATCCCGACGGAGATTCCTGAATACAGCCGCTCTGACTGCGGCCGGTGTTGCGCTGAGCCCGTGGAAAGCGATCGCGGGGTACGTTCCGACTCCTGTTCAGGGAGTGACCAAGCACGGTATGCTCTTTGACAAGTCCGATATACCGCGCATTCGTGAAACACTCAAACTCCCACGATTCACTGCGTACTGGCGCTCTCTGATCGATGCGGATCTTGAAGTTGATAAGAAATTCATCCACACAGAGGTCAGGCTGAACAATCACGCGGTGGATTTCCTAAGAGTACGGCAAATTCTCGAGCGGACATCATTTGCGTACACAATCGGCGGCGATAAGCGTCATCTCGAGGTCGCACTGATGGCGATCGGGAAAATGCTCGAATTCAAGAAGTGGGATTACTTTCTCGAAGGGGGCGAATTCACAATGGGGTTGCAGCGTGCTCCGGAGGCCACCATTGCAATGAGCTTTGCACTCGAATGGTTG
>JBGPAN010000124.1:0-9529 GCA_041480785.1 Bacteroidota bacterium
AAAGAGCTCTTTGCGCTCGAGCACAAAGGCAAAACGGTTGTGATCCTCGCTGACACTCGGAAGGTTCTCGGGCTCATCGCGATTTCCGACGAGATCCGCAGCGAAAGCCAGCATGCCGTCGATGAACTTCATGCTGCCGGAATCGTTGACGTCGTTCTGCTCACCGGTGACAACAAAAAGACCGCTTCTCTCGTGGCAGAGGAACTCAAGTTTGACGCAGTGAGATCCGAACTTCTACCCGAAGGAAAGCTTCTTGCCATAGAGTCTCTCAGGCGCCAACACGACGTCGTTGCAATGGTAGGAGACGGAATCAATGATGCCCCCGCGCTTGCAGCCGCCGACGTCGGCATTGCGATGGGTGGAATCGGATCGGACGTCGCTCTTGAAACCGGCTCCATCATTCTGATGTCGGACAATATTTCAAAGATTCCATATGGAGTGCGTCTGGGGAAGAAAGCACTGCGCATCATCAAGCAGAACATTTTCCTGGCCCTCCTCACAAAGGGAGTCTTCCTCGCCCTTGGAGTTTTCGGATGGACGAGCCTCTGGCTCGCCATACTTGCTGATGACGGAGCCACGTTGCTTGTGATCCTCAACGGCCTGAGAGCGCTGCGAAGTCGATCGGACTCCCGAACATAACCAGTTCAAGCTCGATGATGTAGCATCATCCGCTTTATGTCACAACCTCCTCGAACCTCCGGAGAACGAGACGGCCAAAATGAATACGATCGACCAATACATCCGGCTGATGCCCAAGGTTGAGCTGCATGTTCACCTCGAGGGATCGGTGCAACCCAAGACGCTTCTCAAGCTCGCAGCGCGTCATCACATTTCGTTGCCGGCAGAGACAGTCGAAGGAATTCGTGAATGGTACACATTCCGCGATTTTGCCCACTTCGTGGAAATCTACATGACGATTTCCAGCTGCCTGCGAACGGCTGATGACATGGAGCTCATTGCACGTGAGTTTCTTCTTGGTCAGGCTGAGCAGAATATCCTTTACAGCGAAGTGACCTTCACACCGTATAACCAATTTGTGAACTGCGGGTTTGGGTTTCACGAGCAGCTCGATGCAATCAACCGCGCTCGTGAATGGGGGGAAAAGGAACTCGATATTCAAATGGGGATGATCATCGACATTCCGCGAGAACGCCCGCCGGAGGCTGGCGAGCTGGTTGCAACGTGGGTCATCGACCGCTATGGTGACGGTGTCATTGCACTCGGACTCGCGGGTCCAGAGAAGGGAAACCCGCCAACGAAGTTCCGAGAGGCATTCAACCGTGTCGGGAATAACGGTATCCCTTGTGTCCTCCATGCCGGCGAGACAGACGGACCCTCCAGCATATGGAATGCCATCGAGGTCGCCGAGCCAGCGAGAATCGGCCACGGGGTACGGGCAATTGAAGATCCGAAGCTTATGGAATACCTGAAGCGGACACAACTCCCTCTTGAGATCTGCCCCACCAGTAACATCTGCCTTGGTATCTTCCCTTCCCTGGCGGAGCATTGTCTTCCGAAGCTTCTTGAGCACGGGCTCCGAGTAAGCATTAACAGCGACGATCCCCCCATGTTTAACACTACGCTTGTCGGTGAGTACCTTGCCTGCACCAAGAGTTATGACTGGGATAGAGCCGCCCTTCGGGGATTAGTGCTCAACGCTGTGGACGTGTCGTTGCTTCCATCATCAGAAAGCCGGGAGATGCGGGAGAGAATCCAAGGAAAGTTCACTATTCTGGAACCTGAGCAATAGGAAAGTGCAGATTGTGTCCCAATCGCGACAAAAAATGATTGACTTTCAGGCCCATTTTGGGTAAATTATGCACCCTGAAATAAAACCACCTGCAACGGAATAGAGGTTACCAATGTTCGCGGTCGTTGAAATTGCTGGCCAGCAATACAAAGTCGCCAAAGCCGACAAGCTCTTTGTCCCGCTTCTGACCGAGAAAATCGGCTCAAAAGTCACATTCGAAAAGGTCTTGCTGGTCGGTGACGACAAGCAGACAAAGCTCGGCACTCCGTATGTCTCCGGCGCGTCAATCGAGGCAAAGGTGCTCGGTCACGTGAAGGATGAAAAAGTGGAAGTGTTCAAAAAGAAAAAGCGGAAAGGCTACAAGGTCCATCGTGGCCATCGTCAGCAATACACCGAAATTGAGATTACGAAAGTCGCATAGCTATTTGTATTGATTAGTCTAGTCTGGAGATTAGAGTATGGCTCATAAAAAAGGTGGTGGAAGTTCTCGTAACGGACGCGATAGTAATGCTCAACGTCTCGGCGTCAAACGCTTCGGCGGTCAGACAGTCACCGCGGGCAGTATTCTCGTACGCCAACGCGGAACGAAGATGCACCCGGGGAGCAATGTCGGGATTGGCAGTGACGATACGCTCTTCGCTATGATCGACGGTGTCGTGAAGTTCGAGCGCATGGGCAAGACGAGGCAACGCGTCAGCGTTTACCCACCCGTCGCATAACGATTGTGTACACAGGCCTCCCCTCAAGGGGGAGGCCTTGTTGTTTTCTCGCCTGTATTTCGGTTCCCAACTCACTAGGTTGCTGTACGAAATTCCCATTTCAGGAGAGTCGTTATGAAGATCACTGTCATTGGTGCAGGCAATGTTGGGGCGACTGCCGCGCAACGTCTTGCCGACAAAGAACTCGCGAATGAAGTTGTTCTTGTCGACGTCGTCGAAGGTATGCCTCAGGGCAAAGGCCTCGATATGTACGAATCAGCTCCAGTAGAAGGATCTGACACACATGTCATCGGAACTAATTCCTACGACGCAACAGCAGACTCGGACATCGTCGTCATTACTGCCGGTATCGCACGCAAACCCGGCATGAGCCGTGACGACCTCCAGACAACGAACGCCGGTATCGTCAAGTCCGTAACGGAACAAGCCGCAGCAAAATCTCCAAACGCCATCCTGATCGTCGTCTCCAATCCTCTTGATGTCATGACGTATGTCGCCTGGAAAGTCAGCAAATTCCCGCGCCATCGTGTGATAGGCATGGCGGGCGTTCTTGACTCGGCGAGGTTCCGCACGTTTATTTCCATGGAACTCAACGTGTCGGTCGAAGACATTACCGCCTTCGTTTTGGGCGGCCACGGTGACTCGATGGTTCCGTTGCCACGCTACTCAACCGTTGCCGGCATTCCACTGCCGGACCTCATGGATCAGGCGACGATCGACCGTCTAGTGAAACGCACGCGCGACGGCGGCATCGAAATTGTCAACTTCCTCAAGACCGGCAGCGCTTACTATGCTCCCTCTTCCTCAGCCGTACAGATGGTCGAGGCCATTGTGAAAGACAAGAAGCGCATCCTTCCCAGCGCAGTTATGCTCGAGGGAGAATACGGAATGAAGGACGTGGTCGTCGGCGTACCAATCAAGATTGGCAAGAAGGGCATGGAGGAGATCATTCAGATCAAATTGACAGCAGACGAGCAAGTTGCCCTCAACAAGTCAGCCGCAGATGTGAAGGCAAACATTGCAAAGCTCAATATTTGAGGCTTTCCTTTCGCATCTCTCGTTGCCTTGAGGATTCTCGGGAAAGTCCCGGCAGGAACACGCCGGGACTTTTTCTTGCTCATTTCAGACATCCGGAACGTCAACAAAACCAGCCTATTCCAGTTGTTGAGAAAGGCGCATTTTTGCCGCAGAATTTCATCCTTGATTTCGAGAATTGGTTTTGCTAAGATTGCAACCGTGCGTTTCCACCCGAGCATCGACAACGACAGTTCAGATCACTAAACAACAGCTGTACAACTAAAATCCAACAGAGGAGGTTCTATGTCGCTTACCAAGACCTTTTTGGTTCTTGTTGTCTTGATGGTTTGCGGCGCATCGGCTTTTGCGGGCGGTTACCAGATCAATGAACATGGTGCCCGGGCTATGGCAATGGGGGGCGCCTACGTTGCGCAAGCTTCAGATGGATCGGCAATATTCTTCAATCCGGCCGGGCTGGCATTCCAAAGCGGATTCAAAGTGATGCTGGGGACCTGCATCATCATGCCCTCCAGCACGTTCAACGGGGGCGGCAAATCCACGGCCATGGTCAGCCAGACCTTCACTCCGATCCATGCATATGTCACATATACATTTGATAACGGATTGGCAGTAGGGGTTGGCGTTTACAATCCATACGGGCTTGGAACCGAGTGGCCAAACGACTGGGATGGCCGGCAGTCGTCTGTAAAGACCGATCTCTCGACTTGGTACATCAACCCGACCGTGGCATACCGAATAAGCGACCAGCTCGCGATCGGCGCGGGAATCAGCTATGTGACCGGCAAAGTGACTCTGAAACAGCGAGTGGCGACGTTCAAACAATTGACGCCCATTCCCCCCGACCCACGACCGGTGCCAGGAACCATAGATGGCACGGTGAGTCTCGATGGAACTGGCAACAACATGAACTGGAACGTTGGAATTCTGTACAAGCCTACACCGGACCTGTCGATCGGCGCTTCTTACAGGTCGCTCACGAAGATCGATTTCAGTGGAACGGCGGCTTTCACCGACATGGGGGGCCTCGCTTCACCAATCAACTTCTTCCCCGGCGGCACGGGAAAGACCACCTTGCCGTTTCCCAGCGACCTCTTTGTCGGGGTTGCTTACAACGTCACCAAAGACTTGACCGTGGAAGCGGATTTCCAGTACGTTGGTTGGAAGAGCTATGATCAGCTCGTGCTCGATCTTCCACTGGGCCCGATTTATGTGCCAGCCGGAATAACCACGCCGCTGCAAGGTCCTGAGGTACTGGTGAAGAATTGGGATGACGCATACCTCATCCGGTTTGGAGGCGAATACAGGATGGAGAAGCTGGCCCTCCGCGCTGGCGTCATCTACGACAAGACACCTCAACCGGACGCCGTGGTCGAGCCAATGTTGCCAGACGCAAATCGCATTGAAGTTACCTTAGGCTTGGGTTACGCGATTAGCAAGAACCTGAACGTCAATGCGACCTACCAGTTGATCAGCTTCTCAGATCGCAACGGCTCGATCTCTTATTCGGCCGCGCCGAAGTACTATCCGGTTACGGTCGTGAACGGAACATATTCAAACAGCGCCAACCTGATCGGCATAAGTCTCGGGATGAACTTCTAGTCCGGCTGCTTGTTGTTTCGCGAAAAACCCCATGTCCTTACCGGAACATGGGGTTTTCTTTTTTTTTCTCGGAATGAGAAGCCCCGGCAGAACTATGGGGACCTTCCGATGGACGACATCTCAGAATTTCTGCTGTAGGCCTAGATGTTTCAGGTCAATCACGAGATCCACGATTGTCCCTTCGGGAGTCACCGTGAATGAGACTCTGTCCATCAAAGACCGCATAAGGAAAATACCTCTGCCGCTCGTTTTCATCAGATTCTTTTCCTCGCGGGGATCAGGCACTTCCTCCGGTCTGAATCCCTTACCCTGGTCCTTCACGCGCAAGACCAGTTCGCGGCTGTCAAAAGTGCACGTGACCGAGACCGACTTCCGCGGATCGGACTTGTTCCCGTGGAGGATTCCATTGTTGATGGCTTCCGTTCCGGCGACCAGGAGTCGGTAAAACGTGCCATCGTCCAGCCGTGCAGCGGCATTGATTGTTTGCAGAAACGGCTCGACCTTGGCAATTTCTTTCGGATCGCTCTTGAATGCAAACTCGAAGAGCATTCGGGGGATGCGTTTGGACGGAGGTGGAGTCCTTTTTTGGGTTCTTTTCCTTGATTTCGACTTCGCAGGCTTCTTCATCGGCCTCAAATTGTGAAATTGACTTTCAGAGATACGTTAGGAATTGTACGAGTCACCTGCCCGTCCTGTCGTTGAGTCTCATTCCACCCCTCTAACAGAACCCGCTCAAATCCCGTTCCTCCCCATTCCAACGCAACTGTTGGGCCGGAAGTTGCAAGCTGGCGCTCGAGATTCTTTGTCCCGTTTTGATAGCTATACCTGTCTTGGCCAAAATAGCGAAAACCGACTCCGAGACGGAGATCCCGGGTGACCTCATACACCAGACGAGGCCAGTAGGTTCGCTCAACAAAATAGTCCTGGGGCCGCTCTTTGAAATCGGCCCATCGGAGGATGCCGCGCTCATAGACCCTAACCTCCCCGACAAAACTGAAACCGAGAAGGTTCGTTACTTGAAACGACGTCGAATCGATCCACGATGCCTGTCGAAATGAGAAGCTCTTCGTGTACGCAGCCTGGTCTTCGAAATCGTACACTGTGTAGTTGCCAAGGACCTCGGCCTGATTCACTGTTCGGAACCTTTCATTGGGCGCGAACGTGACAGCAGGCGACAACCGGATCACCCGGTTCCAGTTGTTGTTGGCACTCTGCACGCTCTTCAAGTAAACGAGATGACTCAGGGTTACGTCCCCTGCGAGGCTCACACTGAGCTCATTGCTGAACTGATGGACCTCCTGGAACCCGACTGTGACCAGCAACTCGTCGCGCTCGTCAACGTTGGTGCTGTCGGGTGTGTCATAACGTAAGATACTCGCTGATCCTGCGAAGTTCAACTGATCATGTTCCGAAAGAAGGGACCGAATCTGGGACGAAATCGTCGTTCTCTGCGCAATATTCTCCAGACGGCGTTCAGATCGTTCCTGCCGTTGGAGGATGGACAGGGGAACACCATCCTGCTCGGTAACACTATGGCGCTCTTCACGTTCTCTGTAGGAAAAATTCACATCCATTCCAAACCAATAGACGGGCTGAAATGTTGTTCCTGCCTCGCCGTATAGCTGGAGTTCCTGAATGCGGGTATCCAACAGCGGATTCGAGGTACCTGTGAAGACCTTGTAGTTGACACCACGGTCGATCGTCCGGTTCAGAAGCCCCCCGCGGAAGACGAACTGCATCTGATCGGAGGGGCGATAATCGAGCTGTTCGGACACTTCAAAGGTAGCAGCATCCCGGCGAAAGATATTGTTGGCGATTTGATAGACTTGCTTGACATCAGGATCGGCGGCAGTGTAGAATTCGCGGCGGAGGCGGTCATAGGAGATCTGTATGATATTCCGGGCTTCTGCTCCAAACTCCCGAAGGAGCGAAACATCCAACGCGGCTGACGCCGGACGGCGCCGGGTCAGAAGCGATTGTGCCCAGCGACCGTGAAGTGTTCCGCGGAATTCTTCGAGTCGCACATCGCTCGCATTAGCTGTTGCCTGATAGGCAAATCCTTCATCTCGTTCATCCTGCTGGTCATCAATTTCATAGCCTGCCATCCCCTCGAGCATGAGCCTCGGATGCGGAGAGACCTGAACGCCCACGAGAAACTGGTGTTGAGCTAGTTTCGTCAAGTCGATCGCGCGGTTGTCCGAGACGAGGGATGACACCTGTTGGGCAACCCCTTTCCACGGACCACCGATCGGAGCGGCGATCTTCAGACTGTCTTCGTACTCGTCCTGGATTGAGAGCGGATCTGTGCGGATGAGGCGGGACCGAAGCATCTGACGCAGCTTGAATTCAATTCCATTGAACTCCCGATCGAGGAACAGGGTGCCGTTCCACGTGAATGTATTCAGGACGCGGTCGAACCCGAGCGACGAGACGCGAAGGCTATCCTCAAAGCGCACAAGAGATGGGCGAAGAGCCTCCTGAGCCGTTGCTTTGGAAGAGATGACAGAAATCAAAATGACCGCGACGAAGAAACCCTCAAGGTATCGAACGACCGGACGATTGCGTCCCGGCCTGTTCGTTCTACGCCTGGAGGATCCCTTCATTTCCATAGGCGATCATGGAAGAGTTTGATGAAACGTTCGCGGTCAATGGCCATTGCAACGTCAACCGTGGTCTGAGATGGGTCCTGGTGCTCCCGAAGATCGGTCACAGTCATTCCGCGTGTAAAAGCGCCTTTTGATTCAACATCGACGTGGACATTTCGGGTTTTGACAAGGCTGGGATCGATCGCGACGCCCACGGCCATTGGGTCATGGAGATATCCCCCGTTGAATCCTTGGGCGTCGAGATGGTACCTCATGTACGCTTCGGTCATTTTCAGAATCGCGAGCGCTGCAAGGCTGGCGCGGCGTTTGGCTCTATATTCCATTTCCTTCCTCATCACCACCACCTGGTGTGTGACATCAAGCGGAATGACGGTGAGTGGGACGCCAGAATTCAAAATGATGTGAGCCGCATCCGGATCGACGAAGTAGTTGAATTCGGCGACCGGGCCTGTATTGCCCGGAACACGGATTGCACCGCCCATCGTAACGATTCGTCCAACCTTTCGCATGACCCGGGGATCCTTCTTCCAGGCCAGAGCCAGGTTCGTCAGCGGGCCAATTGCCACGATTGTGAGTCTGGATCCGTACTGATCACAACATCGCAGAATCGTTCCCACAGCACGTGGATGCTTTGACTTTCGAGGTCGCGGCAAAAACGCAGGCACATCACCAAGTCCGTCCTTTCCGTGCACTTCAGAGGCTTTCACAAGTGGAAGCCGGAGAGGGCGCGACGCCCCCTCTGCAACAGTTGGGCGATCCCGGACGTTCAAGAGATCAAGGATTCTCTCCACGTTCCTGGTGCATTTTGTGACGTCGACATTTCCCGCCACCGTGGTGATTGCCTTGACCGAGAGTTCTGGCGAATTGAAGGCCAGAACCAATGCCATAGCATCGTCGACACCAGTGTCGGTGTCAATTAGTATAGGCTTTGGTTTCATGGATTCTTGTTCTGTGATTCAATGGTCCTAGAAGCCCGGACGAAGTCTTAGTCTTTGCCACAAACACAGTCATGTCACCCCGAGATGTTCCGCTTCAAGAATCCCGCCCATGAGCATAATCCAGAGAGGCGGGATTTCTGCTCGGGGTCTAAGAGCGAGGTCCCGAACAAAATTCCCGCTTCCGGATTCCGCTCGTGAGGGAGATTCAGAAAGCGAACATTTCGGGACGACAGTACAAAGCAATCAGGTCTTGCGACGAAGGCACCGAGGAAAAGATCTCAGTTCTTTCCCTTCTTGTGATGGTTAGTGTCCTCGTGTCTTTGTGGCGCGCCTTTTCGCATCTCTAGGGAATAATATCCCGCCATGAATAGAGTGCAGAAAAGCCGAATGCTCTCTTCGCCTTCCCGCACGATATCAGCGATGCTGTTCCATCGAATGATTCGGATATCTGGTCTGTCTCTGGAAAAAACCGCGCTACCAGCTCTCTGGAATCGACATCGACCCAGGTTTCCGGCGCAGAGATGAAATAGGAGTCGTGGTAGTAGCCTGCGCGCCGGATGGCCCGGGGAATCTTGGCCGCGAACCCGATCTCGAGGCGGACCTCGTCGCCGGGCTTCACGGCGGCCGGAAACCGGACCCGCGCGACCGTCCGGTCGCCCGGGTGCGGCGGCGAGTCCGGGGTCATGAACTCGAGCGTCGGCCGGAGGTCGGTGCCGTCGGCGAGCGCGATCCGGGTGATATCGATCCAACCCCAGGCCTCGTCCTCGACCGAACCGCCGCCCAGGCTATCTTCGCGCGCCTCCTCGAGGAAGGCGCTCTTCTCGTTCTTGAACGCGTTCCAGTAGAGATGAAACCACATATCGGGGACGTCGTCCGGGG